>CAZJCN010000310.1:0-2040 GCA_964544195.1 uncultured Phycisphaeraceae bacterium
TTGCCGGTTCCATTACAAGCCGTGTCGTCCCCATAGCAAACATGATCAAGTTTCCTTATACCTGACGGACAACGAATAATCGGCCGTCCCCCCGCTCAAGGTCGGCCAAGCCCAACCATGCGGATAATTTGCATGGTATACGGACACAATCTGAATGATGTGATGCCGGGCGCATCATCTGAACCCTGCTTCTTGTGGTGAGACGGGACGCGATTCGGAAGCGGGCTGTCGGTGGGTGGAAAAAACGCCCCCCGAATTAACGGCGGGCGCGGGCGTTAGCAGCCTGGCCGAGTTGCTGTTGGCGTTTGGAACTTTTACGCAGGGCACGCTGCTTGCGCTCGCTGGGCTTTTCGTAATAGGCCCGTCGCTTGATGTCCTTGGTCAAGCCTTCTTTCTCGCACAGCTTCTTGAAACGACGCAGCAATTGCTCCGCCGATTCGCCGCTACGTGCCTTGATCCGTATCGCCATAATGAACTCGCCTTTCTGTTTCGTCGGTCCCGTCTAGGTTGTGGTTGTTGAGCCGAGTATTGTTACAGACCTGGTCGCGGTATGCAAACCTACAAAAGCCCCCTTACGGGCCGTCAGGGCCGAAGTGGCCCATAAATCATTATATAATATACGGATCGGTTTCCGTCGTCAGGGCCAGACAACCACCTCACGTTCCAGCACCACCCCACAACGGTCCAGCACTGCCTGCCTGACGTGGTCCATCAGGGCCAACACATCGGCCGCGGTGCATCCGGGATGGGTGAAAATGAAGTTGGCATGACGCTCTGAGACCTCCGCACCGCCGATGCGATAGCCTTTCAGCCCGGCCTGATCGATCAGTTTCCCGGCTGATTCCCTGCGGGTCGGTGGGGGGGGGCCACCTTCCTCAGTCTCATGGCCCGGGATCGGGATGCTGGGGTTCTTGAAAGCACATCCTGCCGAGTTCTCCGCCATCGGCTGGGTATTCCGTTTGTAAAGGAAGATTTCCTTGACCCGCCGGGCGATCTCTTGCGGGTCTGCTTCATCCATATCGAACTCTACATCCAGTATGTAGGGGGCCACGATATTGGTGGTCCGATACCCGAACACCAGATCGTCACGGTCGCGGCAGTACACTTGGCCGTTTTCCGCCATGACATGTACCTTGCGGACCGTGGACCCGATATCGCCGAAAGCTCCCCCGGCATTCATACGGACCGCTCCACCCACACTGGCCGGGATCCCCGCCACATGTGCCAAACCGGCCAACCCTCGTCGAGCACTTTCCAGTACGAGTTTGAACAGGTCCACCCCGGGCCCGGCGGTCAGCGTCGTCCCCTCAACCTTGATCTGGGAAAATGAGGGATCATCCAGCTTAACCACCACGCCACGCACTCCCTCATCACGGACCAGCAGGTTGGCCCCGCTTCCCAGCACATAAACTGGGATACCGTTGTCGTGGCATCTCGCGGCCAGCGCCGATAGCTGGGCGATCCCGGCCGGGTGAGCCAGCACGTCGGCCGATCCGCCTACGCCGTACCATGTCATCTCTTTGCCGATCGGTACATCCGTTTCATGCCGGATGCCCATCTCAGCCAGCAACGAAGATAATTGTTCGGGTGAAGTTGTGATGTTGCTTTCACCTGCAGTCAAGACCGGCTCCCACCGTGACGGTTCACGGGTCCAAGGATCACCCTACCGGAAAACGATAGTTTACCTATGTTTTCATCGGCGAGAGGGGGTTTTTGCATGAATCAGAGGGCCTGATCGATCCATCCGCCCCCGAGCATATGATCCCCGTCATAACACACTACAGCCTGTCCCGGGGTCACCGCAGGAACCGGGGTGTCGAAGCGAACCTCGAGTCGACCTTCACCGCATACACGGACCCGTCCGGGCGTTGGCGTGCTGTTGTACCGCACTTGGACACCACAGGGCCGCCAGTCGATCGGCTCAGCATCGATCAACCAGTTGGTCTGGCTGGCGGTCAGGCCGTTGGCCATCAGGTCTTCCTTGCGACCGACCGTTACGGTGTTTTGCTGGGGATCCAGATGGGTGACATAGATCGGGTA
>CAZJCN010000310.1:2140-3565 GCA_964544195.1 uncultured Phycisphaeraceae bacterium
CGTGCATAATGCCCGCTGGCGATGAAATCCGCGTCAATAGATCGGGCGTAGTCGTGCAGCTTGCCGAACTTCAGCCAGTCGTTGCAACGCACGCAGGGGTTGGGTGTTCGACCGGCGTTGTACTCACCGACGAAATAATCGATGACCCGGCCGAAGTCCTGCTTGAAATTCAATACGTAAAACGGGATCCCCAGCATTGCGGCAACCAGCCGGGCATCGCTGGCATCGTTGACCGAGCAGCAACCCTGATGATGCGCTTTGACGCCGGTCCCATTCGGCTTACAGGCAGGGGCGCATGATTCGTTTCGGATATTGTCATAACCGTCAGCCACCTCCGCTTCGTCGTCGCTGCCAAGGCGCATAAAACAGCCGACCACCTCATAACCCTGTTCAAGCAGCAGGGCGGCGGCAACGGAGCTGTCCACGCCTCCGGACATGGCCACAACGACTTTTTTTCCCGTTCCTGGGGACATTTTGCCTCATTTTAGCCACGTTGATGTCATGAAACCGGTTAGGATGCGTCTAAACCGGGACAAGCACCATGTATTCGGCTTGTTTCCAGCCCTCTTCGCCGGTACGCTCACGGCTTGGCGTAGGCGGATTTCTCACCTGTAGGCCTGTTGGGGCCCTAAAGGAGTTGGACATGTTAACAACACGATCAGTGGTCAGTCACGTCAGGACCCTGTGTGTCGCCATGACGATCGCAGTGGTTCCGGGGATTCAAACCGCAACCGCGGACGTCCCCGCCGCCTTGGCTCAAGCCCCGGCGGATGCCCAGTTTGTCTTGATTGTGCCCGATATGGCCCGGCTTAGCGGCGATATTGCCCGTTTCAATCAGGATGTCGGCTTGGACCTGCCCGAGTTAGCCGACGCCTTGGGCGCTTTCAAGACCGAGGTGGGCATCGAAAACGGGCTCAGCGACACCGGCGCCGCGCTGGTTGTGGTAAACGATCTGGCCTCAGCGATCAGCAGCGAAACCGAGCCGGACATGCTGTTGATCCTTCCGGTGACGGATTACCAGGCGTTTATCAGCAATTTTGAACAGGCCGCCGAAGCGCCTCAGGCGACCGGGGTCACCGCGTTGACCATGCCGGA
Organism: uncultured Phycisphaeraceae bacterium; assembly: GCA_964544195.1. Taxonomy (GTDB): domain Bacteria; phylum Planctomycetota; class Phycisphaerae; order Phycisphaerales; family Phycisphaeraceae; genus CAZJCN01. Next base: position 3,236 of record CAZJCN010000310.1, read on the forward strand.
CGGCCAACCCGGGTTTGCCCGGGAAGTCGGCGGGTATGCCGTGATGGGTGAAAAAGTGAAGCTTGTTGCCGACTACACTCCCGGTGGGGATGCCGGCGCGATCGCGGGCCGTGTCGGAACACTGGGGCAGGATTACCTCGCTGATTGTGACGCTGCGGTTTATATCGACCTTGAAGCCATCGCCCCGGTTTTGTCTCCGAAGATCGACGAGCTTCTGAACGAGTTCAACAACGAGATGGCACAGGCGGCCGAGATGGGGATGGATGCCGGGAGCCTGGCGACTATGCAAGCCGCGATGGCCCTGTACGCCAAGTCCGGCAAAGCAATCCT
>CAZJCN010000311.1:0-3546 GCA_964544195.1 uncultured Phycisphaeraceae bacterium
AAGCTCCCCGGGCTGGACTCGAACCAGCAACCAAGTGATTAACAGTCACCTACTCTACCATTGAGCTACCGGGGAATCAGGTTTTGGGCTATTAAGGTTAGCAATCCTATCGGTGTTTTCAAGCCGGGGGTTTGATCGATGTGCACGGCACGAGGGGCATGCGATTAAACCATTACTTCTAAATGATTTAGGATTCATTTCAACCAACCCGACTTGCAAGACGGGGATGGAGGGGCGGGGCATTGAGATGGCGGAGGCGGGGTCGGGCCGAGGCGAAATACAGTTAAGTATTTGTGACATAAATGGTTGCATAAAGCCAAGGCAGGCGGGCGTGGGGAGTGCTATACTGTGGGGCTATCAGGATGCGGGGGGATCCCGCGACAGGCCAAAGGACAGACTATGGCAACAAGCTTTGGTGCTTTGTGCACCGACTTTTATATCAATCAGAAGCTGACGCTGAAGATGGACCTGCCGTCGGAGCGTGAGACGCTGCTGCACTTTTTCGACCAGGTTCGCAAGGCCTGGCCGAGCATGTCGCGTTTTCGGCGGTACGAGGGCGAGCTGAGCCTGGAGTCGAGCCGACAGGACGCGGAGTACACCTGGCTGAGCCTGCAGCGGTCGAGCATCCGGACCGGCCATGTGAACCCGGAGACGATGGAGTCGGCGTACCGTTTCCACCGGAAGGTGCTGGAGATCGCGCCGTATTACCTGACGATCAGCCCGCTGGACGTGGATTATGTGGAGCTGTTGTTCGGGTTTGACATCGAGTGCAAGGGCAACCACGACGAGGTGGTGTACGAGGCGTTGTACGCGGACTCGCAGCTTGGGCACCTGCTTAAGCCGAGCGGCGCGGCGGCGGGGTCGAAGATCCTGGACGTGCAGCCGGTGTTCGGGATCGACCTGAGCGAGGACGGGCGGGTGCAGGCGTATTTCGAGGTCAAGACCCGTCGGCGGTCGCGTCGGGGGTCGGGCCGACGTTACGCGCAGGAACCGATCAGCCTGTACATCACGCTGCGAGACTACGGGCCGATTGACAAGCTCGAGGACCTGCAGACGGTGACGCGTGACCTGTCGGCGCGTGCGGAGGCGTTGGCGGCGGAACGGCTGATCCCGCACATGCTCAACCCGATCGTGCAGCATATCTCACCAAGCAGCCGGTAACACTAAAACCCGTGTGGCAGATGCTGGCCGGGGTGTTGACCTGCGCGCGTTTAAGGGGCTTGCAGGCCATCGGAACGGGTGCGCGTAAAAAGCCCGCGCCTGTTGGGCAGACGCGGGCTGTGCTGAGGGGGGGTGGTTGGTTGGCTTGGATCAGACGACGTAATCGACGTCCACATCGACGAAATCGATTTCCGACTCGGTGAGCAGCTCGTTGCGGCGCTGGTCGGTGAGGTCCTGAGCGTCGTTGGCGTGGAACCAGTCGATGCCCCGCAGGCCGAGGAGGATGTCGAAGGCGTTGTCGTCGAAGACGGTGGTGGTGTCGAGGACGTACGAGCCGTTTAGCCCGGTGCCGTTGGTCAGGTTGGCGACACGGTCGGCGTAGCCGAGGTCGGTACGGGTCCACTCGGCCTGGATGGCGCGTCGGGCGTTGATGTCACGGTCCTGTGCATAGACCCCGCCGATGAGGATGTCATCGTGGTTGTTGCCGAGGGCCAGGTCGCCGTCCATGCCACCGACGAGGATGTCTCGGCCGTCACCGCCGGAGATCAGGTCGTGGTCGTCGCCGCCGGAGATAAAGTCATCAGCGACACCGCCGCGGAGCCAGTCGTTGCCGGCACTGCCGAACAGTTCGGCCTGGATGCTGCCGGCGTTGCGGTGGACCTTGACCAGATCGTTTCCGCCGCGGGCGTCAGCGATGACACGATCCACCCCGGTCAGGCCGTCCTGAATGGTGAACGTGCCGTTATCCAGTTCGTGGACGATGACCTTGATGGCGCCGGTGGTGGAGTAGGACTTGCCTACGAAGATGACGTCCCGGCCGTCGGACCCGGCAACCTGCACGGTGGTCAGCGACGGATCGACCGGGTCAGGCCCGACGATGATGACGCGCGACTCGGTGGTGGTTGATGCGGAGCCGACGCCGGCGTCGTCATCGGTGACGGTGTAGGTCACGGTGAATGTGCCCGCCTCGGCGGGGGTGAACTCGAAGCTGTCCCCCGTGCCGGTAGCGACGACCGTGCCGGCGGCGTCGGTGACGGACCACTGGGAGGTGTGAGTGTCAACCACGCCCGGGTCCGTGAACGAACCGGCAAAGCTGAAGGTCGACCCACGCAGCCCCTCGGTCGGGCCGACGATCGGATCGACGATGGGCGCGACATTGTTGACGGTGGCGACGAGGGTATCGCTGCTGACCCGGCCGTCACTGGCGTTGACGGTGAGTGTGACGGTGTAGATGCCGTCGTCGGCATAGGTGTGGGTCTGATCGAGGGCGGTGTCGGTGATCACCGTGCCGTCGCCGAAGTCCCAATCGAAGGTGTAAGTCACCGGTTCGGATTCGCCCATGGCGATGAAGACATCGGCGGGCGAGACGAGCGAGGCCCGGCCGAGCCAGACAACGTTGTTGCCGTCGATGATCGGAGACAGGTCAATCGCAGAGCTGTTGCTGAGGTTGGTGGTCAGTTGTGTGTCAAGGTTATGGATGAAGATCTCGTTGCCATCGGACCAGGTGATGTTGGACCCGGAGACATCCGGTTCGGTCAGGAAGGTCGATGGCGAGGTGGTCAACTGTGTGGTGACCGCGGTGTCGAGATTGTGTAGGAAGACCTCGGCATTGCTGTCCCAAACGATATTGGCACCGGAGACCTTGGGGACGACATCGGATCGGCCTGCCAAGCCGATGTTGATGGGTGTCGGTGCGGTACCCGTGCCATCGAATGCCCGGCCATCGAAGACGAAGACGTCGTTTCCGGAACCGTCGTCACCGTACCAGACGACGACGCCGTTATCGATCTGATGGCCGAAGTCGGTGAAGGGAGTGTTGGAGACGTTGGTGGTGATGCCGGTGGTGAGGTTATGGATAAAGACATCGAGGTAACCGCCGACACCGGGCGCCTGCCAGATGATGTTATCCCCGCTGATCTGGGGTTGGATCTGGTTGCCGGTGGCTCCCGGGCCGCTGCCAAAGGGGAACACGGGGACAGCCACGGGAGAGGCGGCTGAAAGGTCCGCCATCATGATATTGAACCACGAGCCGGAACGCTGAGACCAGACCGCGATGTCACCGTCGATATCAAGGTTGGCGACGGACACTGTGGAAGGTGCCAAGACGGTCGTGGTACCTGTGACGATGTTATACGCCTTGACGCCGCCTCCGGAGTAGATGATGTGATCGCCGGAGATATGCGGGTCGGTTTCGTTGACCGAAGTATTCCCGGTGATGTTGATGATATTGGGGACGAATGTGATGGGATCGACGGTGCCGTCGAAGAAGAAGATCTCGCCGCTGGCCTGCCAGACCGCGCGGTTACCGTCGATGTCCACGAAACGCTCGTCATCAGAGGTGGCGGTCAGTTGCAGGACGTCAAACACGCCGGGTGTACCGCCCCC
>CAZJCN010000312.1:0-3535 GCA_964544195.1 uncultured Phycisphaeraceae bacterium
GCAAGCTGGTCCGCGATCGACGGCGACGGCCGACCCAAGCCCCTGTGGTACGCGACCCGACGGTTTTTCCAACCCCGCATGATCGCCATCCTCCCGCATCAAAAGCCCGACGACGGCGACTGGCGTGCCGGCCCCCTTCAGGTGTGCCTCCACAACGACGACGATCAGGCCTGGGAAGGCCTGTGTGCCGTCCGCAAGGTCGGCTTCGACGGCAGAACCCAGCGTGAACACCAGCAACAGATCCGCGTCGAACCAAGGGGCACACTCAAGCTCGATATCCCCAGACAGATGACCGCGGAGGACGACGCCCTGCTCCTCGCTGACTTCAACGGCCAACGCGCGACCCACTTTTTCGCCACCGATAAGGAGCTGGCATACCCTGAACCCGAATTCGATGCCCGGCTCGATCAGGATGACAACACCATACGGCTGACCATCACAGCCAAGTCGTTGCTGCGCGATCTGATGGTGTTTCCCGAGCGGATCGATTCGAACGCCTTCATCGACGATCAACTGATCACCCTCCTGCCCGGCGAAACCCACACATTCACGATCACGACGAAACAACCGATGAGCCTGAACCAGCTCACTCGACCCCCCGTGCTTCAATGCGCCAACCGGTTCGGACGTCGCTGATACTGGTCTTATTCGTCATGCCCGCCAGATTACCCGGCAACGGGTAAACCCCGCCACGATGACCGCCAGCAACATCGTCTGAACCACCGCCCAAACGAACTGATACCACGGTGCTTCCGGAAGCAGATTGATGACAAAAGCGTTCAATGATTCACCTGTGATCCACTGAAAATGTCCCGCCAACGGTCGTAACAACGGCAACATGACCAAGGGGGCCAACAGGTTGCGTATCCCCACATACGCCAGCATCGGGTTCTGGCCGTTCGCTGTCAGCAAGCCGAACATCCGAACATACCCCAGTTCGTCGATCAGGATCGTCAGCAAGGACAACAGCAGAACCGACAACCCCAATGAAACGAAGTAATAACTGAGCGTAGCCGGCGGCCCTTTGGTGATGCCGACCTCAAAGGGGTCGGCCATAAGCCCCAACACCAGCCAGAACAGCCCCCATAACACCATGACACGCACCGAACCGAGCGATGTCTTCCCCGCCCCCCCACTCGCCCACAACACGATCAGCCCGAACGGCACAACCCCAAGCCAAGTCACCCAAGGTGTGACCAGCTCGAATCGACCCAAAGACGCCAACGTGCGCCCGTAACAGTGCAGCCCGACCAGTACGGATAGAATCAATCCGACCAAAACGAACACTAGCCAGCCATACCGCCCGCCATGGGCTGGCTGTACTGTCCCGTGATCGGATGAATCCGAGGCTTTCATGCGCTGGCGGATCAGGTCGCCCAGGATCGTGCCGGGGATCACGATGAACAGGAACTTGTACCACGTAAAGTCGTACAATGGCGACAGGTTCAACACCCCATCGGGCAATCCCACCGACAACAGGTCGTTGAGCCAACGCAGGTCGAGCACCTGTTTGGGCCAGGTGATAAACGGATCAATCCAAGACGCCCCGTTCAGCAACGTGTCTCGGACCGGGTCTCCTGGCACATACATCGCTTTGTCGTGCGCCAGGTACGCCAGGATCAGAAACACCAGACGCACCCGAGGATGGTGCCGGGTGATCAACCAGATCAACGACCCAGCCAACGCCATGTGCGCAAGCAACAGGATGATGATGTCGTTATCCGCGTAACTGAACGATTTCCCATCCCCCCGGTTCAGATACACAACGAAACCAACCACCAAAACCAGACCCAACAACCGTGTGAAACACTTCGCTCCTTGAGTCCACCGACTCGGCAGCCGGGTCAATACCGGAAAGAGCAAGGCAAACCCCACCAACCCCAGGCACCACGTCCCCGGCGAAGCCGGTTGCTCGATAAAACTCGGCACGATCTGCCTCACGTAGATCGCGAAACCGATCAGAGACAGCCCCCTGCCCACCACCCCCATAACCAGTCGCCCGACGGATACCCCCCGATCCAACCTTCGCCCCAGCGCCAGTGGAAAAGCCGCCCCCATCGCAAACAGAAACATGGGGAACACCCAATCCACCCACGTAAAACTCGACCACTGCCAGCGGTGTGTATACGGATCGGCCACCGCGTGCCAGACCCCCTCGGCATCCGGCAGAAACCGCGGGTAATAGCCGTGGTACATCCAGTTGGGCAGGCCCTCGGGCACCAATCCGGATAGACACATCATCAGGATGGCCAAACCACGCAACGCGTCCAGCGCCAAAGCCCGACCCGGTTCTCTTACGCTGGTGTGCTGACCCATGGCTGGCTGCTGATCGTATATGTAAAAAAAACAGTTAACGGATCGAAACCGCCCGTCCCTCACGGACGCTCTGAAGTTCCGCTTCCAGAATCCGCAGTGATTCCGCTGCGCTGGTCAGGCTCGAACGTTCGGGCTTCTCGCCACGTTCGATGCAATCAATGAAATAGGCGACTTGGTGTTCATAGCCCATCCCATCCTGCAAGGGAACCGCCACCGGCTCTTTCCCGTCTTCCATCAAAGTCAATGGCTGGTCGGCTCCGAACTCGAACCGGGCCACCGCGCGCTCAAACACCACACGGAATTGCATTGAAAATCCGAAGCCTTTGAACGGAACCCACCCCCCTTCCGTCACGACGTGCGGCACCCGGTCATATCGGTACAGCGTGGTGAGGTGGTCGATCTGCCCGCTGATATGACTGTGACCGGTGCTCACAACTTCGTTCGGGACGCCGAACAGGTAATGCACAAAGTCCGTGTCATGGATATGCAGGTCCAACGCTGCACCGCCGCTCAACCTGCCGTCACGATAAAAAGGTGAATCCGGCGGTTCACCGATCCGCAAGAAAGTCGCGGACAGAACACCACCATACCGTCCCGACTCCACCGCCTCCTTCAGCCAGTCCCACCCCGGCCAGAACCGCATACACAAGGCGCACATCGCCATGCCTGGCGCTCCGGCTTCCGCAGCGAGGATTTTCTGAGCTTCCTCATAGGTCCGCGCCAAGGGCTTCTCGATCAACACGTGTTTGCCCGCCTCCAACGCCGCCACCGCAAACCGGACATGTAACGGCGTCACCAGGCAAAGGTCCACCAGATCAACCTCCGGGTCCCGGATCAACTCCATGCCGTCGGTGTAACGTCTGGCGTTGGTCAGGTCATGCCCGCCCTGAGATTGCCCCGGGATATTGCCCTGTGTACCGGTGGGATTCGTCAATTTGGCCGGGTCTTTGTCCGCTATGGCGACCACACGGGCACCGGGAACACGGGCGTATGCATCCAAATGGGTCTGGCCCATCAACCCCAGACCGACCACGCCGACCTTCACCATGCCATCATCCTCCTTGGGTTACGGGCTGTCTGTGGCCGACGTCCCGAGCGGCGACTCGAGGCGACGGTCCACCAGCAGTTCCACACGCTCCGCTCCGGGCACCTCGATTTCCGTTGCACCAACCGGGAACGCTCGGGAATCCAACTCGCGCCAGACCCCTTCCCGCTCAAA
>CAZJCN010000313.1:0-3531 GCA_964544195.1 uncultured Phycisphaeraceae bacterium
CACCACATGTTCACCAGCGGGCAGAGCGCGATGGCGAACGCGGTGTTCAGCCTGATCACCTTCTCGGTGGCGATCCCGTCGGCGATCAAGGTGTTCAACTGGTTGGCGACGATGTACAAGGGCAGCATCTGGCTGACGACGCCGATGCTGTACGCCCTGTCGTTTATCTGGTTGTTCACGATCGGCGGGCTGACGGGCGTGTTCCTCGCGTCGCTGAGCCTGGACATCATGGCGCACGATACGTATTTCGTGGTGGCGCACTTCCACTACGTGATGGTCGGGTCGATGCTGACCGCGTTCCTCGGCGGGATGTACTACTGGTGGCCGAAGATGTTCGGCAAGATGTATTCCGAGCCGGTGGCGAAGGTCGCGTGGTTCCTGATCTTTGCCGGGTTCAACCTGACGTTCTTCATCCAGTTCGTGGCGGGAAGCCAGGGGATGCCGCGTCGTTACGCGGACTTCCTGCCGGAGTACGCGTTGTATCACGAGATCTCGACGATCGGGTCATATGTGCTGGCGGCGGGTTTGTTCCTGACGCTGTTCAACTGGATCCACTCGTTGATGAAGGGGCGGCCGGCGCCGCAGAACCCGTGGGGCGCCAACACACTGGAGTGGCACGCGGCCAGCCCGCCGCCGACGGAGAACTTCACGGAGGACCCGCCGGTGTCCGACCCGTACACGCTGGGCGCGTGGGAATACGACGCGTCGATCGAGGGGTTCGTTTACAACAAGGACAAGGCCGCCGAGCTGGCCAAGGCCAGCCATCACTGACATCAGTGTGAGATTGTGCGGAACTGATGGGCCAAGAGGAACAGAGCGACGATGAGCAGCGAACACGGACACGACAACCACCCGCCGCACCTGGCGCACCACTTCGAGACGCCCAAGCAGCAGTTTGAATCGGGCAAGCTGGGGATGTGGGTGTTCCTGGCGACCGAAGTGCTGATGTTCGGCGGGTTGTTCTGCGCGTATGCGATCTACCGCGGGCATCACCAGGACGTGTTCTTGTACGGTTATGGTGCCTTGAACAAGTACTGGGGTGCGACGAACACGGTGGTGCTGCTGGCCAGTTCTTTGACGATGGCGTGGGCGGTGCGTGCGGCGCAGCTCGGCAAGCAGAAACTGCTGCTGGGCATGCTGATCGCGACGTTCATGGGCGGTGTCGGGTTCATGTGCATCAAGGCGGTGGAGTACAAGGCCAAGTGGGATCATCACCTGTTCCCGGGCAAGCTCAACGCGTTCTACTACGAAAAGGGCAAGCCGGCCTACCCGGACAAGATCGTGCACGCGATTGAATACCTTGATGCGCACAACACCGGCGGGCACGGGGGCTCATCACATGCCTTGGCTCATTCGGATCATGGGGCCACGGAAGACGGGCATGCCGAGGCTGCCGATCACGCACCGGCCGAACACACAGCCGGGGATGACCATGCTGAAGAGGCATCCGTCGTCGCGGTGGTCCCGGCGGCGTTCCCGCAGCCTGCGGATGTCTCGCTGATCAAGCCCCCGGCGGTCCCGGCGGACCTGGGCGTGGTTGATGACGTGATTGAAAACGCCGGCCGACCCGCGCCGACCCATGCCGGGCACACCCAACTGACGTGGGACCAGCTCAGCCCCGACGAGCAGGGCAAGGTGCACATCTTCTTCTCGATCTACTTCCTGATGACCGGGTTGCACGGCCTGCACGTGCTGGTTGGGATGGGGGTGATCGCATGGCTGATATGGAAAGCATGGAAGGGGACGTTCGGGAAGGACTACTTCACGCCGGTGGACATCGGCGGGCTTTACTGGCACTTGGTCGACCTGATCTGGATCTTCCTGTTCCCGCTGTTGTACCTGATTCACTGAGGTTGTCGGCTTTCACCGAGAAGTTTCCAGACCGACACACGAGACCGACCCTGATTAATCGAGTTGACACACCATGAGCGAAGCACACGCACACGACGACCACGGCATCGGACACATCACTCCGGTGGGTCTGCTGGTGGGGGTTTTTACCGCCTTGATCGTTTTGACCGTACTGACGGTCGCGGTGACGTACGTGGACCTGGGTGCGGCGAACATCTGGATCGCGCTGGGGGTTGCTGTGGCGAAAGCCTCACTGGTGGCGCTGTATTTCATGCACCTGCGTTACGATTCGCCGTTCAACGGACTGATCCTCGTCTGTGCGTTTCTGTTCCTGGCGATCTTCATCGGCATCTCGCTGATGGATACCGCGGAATACCAGCCCAACCTGAAGCCCCCGTCTACGCTGCGTGTGGCCGGCGGGTAATCCGTTTGGGGCAACGGGGTGTTGAAATTCCATCTTGAGGCTTTATCACCGCTGGTGTAGTGGTGAGGGCCGTCGGTGTGTTTGTGTTTTGGATCGAACGGCATGGCGCAGCCTGAGTACGAACATCGCGGATTTTTTGAAGACCGGCACCGCTACCTGCCTCCCGGGACGGGGACGCTGGGGATGTGGCTGTTCCTGACTTCGCTGGGCATCCTGTTCGCTTCGTCCATGGTGGGGTATTTGGTGGTACGTCTGCTGACGCTGCATGAGAAGGTCAACCCGGTGACGGGGGAGCTGGTTCGGCAGGCCGGGCCGCCGTTGGGAGCGATCCGTATCCCGCCGGGGCTTTGGGTGTCGACCGCGATCATGCTGGCGTCCAGCTTCACGATCCACCTGGCTCTGCGCGCGGTGCAGCAGGAACGGCAATTGGTATTTCGGCGATGTCTGGCGGCCACGGCGGCGCTGGCGGGCCTGTTTCTCGTGGTGCAATTGCCCAGCCTGTGGGTGCTGCTTCAAGAGCACCTGGCTTACCGGCAGGCGCTGCTGGATGACTCCACCGTCGGGCTGCTGCCCTACGGCATGGTGTTTTTCCTGATCGTGCTGCACGCGCTGCACCTGCTGGGTGGGATCATCCCCCTCGGACTGGTGATGTACCGTGCTCGACACCACGGCTACGACCACGAGTCACACAACGGCGTCAAGTACCTGGTGATGTACTGGCACTTCCTCGACGTCGTCTGGCTCGGTCTGTTCGTATCTTTCCTGCTGATCGGCTGACCGTCGACCGGCATAAAAAAGCCCACGTCGGCGGACGCGGGCTTGTTCTGTTTGTTTATCATGACGAGTAGCGGGCAGGAGTTAACCCTCGGCCCAGACCTTATTGAAGGCGTCGACGGCTGCGCCCGGGGTGACGCTGTAGCCTTGAGCGGTCAACTCGGTTTCGATGGCACTCAGGGCGGCTCGGGTGTCTTCGTCGGTGACGAAGCCCATGTGGCTGAGCCGGAAGATCTTACCCTTCCACTTGGCGCCGCGTCCGTCCTGTCCGCCGGCGATGTGGATGCCGTGGTTGTCGCGCAGGGCGCTTCGGAACTTGGAATCTTCCACCCCATCGGGGTAGTACACGCCGGTGACCGAGTCGCTGGGGCTGGAACTGATGAGCTTGAGCCCGATGGCCTGCAAGGCGGCGCGGGTGGCCTGGGCCAGCTTGCGCGTGCGGTTGATCGTACCTTCGATGGTGTTTTCGAAGATGATGTCCA
>CAZJCN010000314.1:0-3495 GCA_964544195.1 uncultured Phycisphaeraceae bacterium
ACGGTTTCGCAGATACCACACAGCCCCGGCTTCGGTCGGGGTTTTTTCATGTCTTGTCTGTGCTTGGTGTGACTCGTGTGAGCGCGCTGCGCATAAAAGAAACCCGCGGCGCTCTGCCCCTTTATGTTCAACCGTTGCCCGGTAAGGTCGGCTTAATCGTGTTCGTTGAACAGGGTCGCGGGTCTAGTGCTTATATCGTCTCGTTGCCTGACATCCATTGAAAATTCCGCATCGGTTATCGGTCGCGCATAAAAAACCGGGCTGTTAAGCCCGGCAGGGGGACGGAATTCGATACACCAGGCATTCAGGGCTGGGTTTCCACTTCAACGGTCTGTGTCTTAGCTTCACCGTCTGGCTGAATCAGCTCTGCGTGTTCCGCGGCATAGGCCTGTTGTTGCGCTTGCTCGGCGACCTGTCTAGCGAGTTTGGCCTGAGCGTTGGCAGCGTTAGCGGATTCAATCAGTTCGCGGGCTTGTGCCGCAGACTGGTTTGCCTGTTCGATGGCTTGTTTCGCCTTGGCCTGCTGTTCGATGAGTTGTCTGGTCAAGGAACTGGCGTACGCCTGTGCTGCCTCGGCCTGTGCCTTGGCTTGTTCATAGGCCTGTTGCGCAGCTTCAGCCTGTCGACGAGCAGCCAACGCTTCTTCCTTAGCCTGATCCCCAATCTGCACTTTGGCGCGGGCTTCTTCGGCTAATGCCTTGGCAGTCTTCGCCGCTAACCACGCCTTCTTTGCTGCAGCACGGGCTTCCTCCAGGCGGGCTTTCGCCTGTTCAACTTCTTTCCTGGCCCGGTCGGCGATCTTGGCTTTTTGTTCCGCCGCCTGTTGAGCCGCCTGGGCCGCTTCCTGCTGGACCTGAGCAGCAACCTGCGCCAGTGCCTTGGCTTCCGCCACACGTCGGCTTTCACGCTCGGCCTTGGCGCGGATCATCTCAGCCTGTCGCTTCTTGTTTAACGCTTCCTGCCGAGCTTTCGCAGCTTCAATTTCCGCTTGGCGGGCAGCCTCGAAAGCAGCTTCCGCTTCACGCTTTGCCGCCACCGCACGCGCCACCTTCTCCACCGATACCTTCATCAGGTAATACGGCTGAGCCTTCACATCGATCAGACGATACGGCGGCTGTAAGTGACGCATCGACGTGGTGAAATACAGATATCCGTCTCGTCCCATGGCCAAAGAATCCGGCCACTGCAGACGTTGATCCGCCACAAAGGTCTCGATCTCTCCGGTCGGGCGACGCACGAATATCGCGTCTTTCTCCACCGCCGTCAGATAGAGATTGTCATCGTCGTCCAGCCACATCCCGTCCACGATCGAACCCGTCGACCCGAGATGCTCGACACTCGCTGCCAACTCCGCCGGCGACGCGTTCTCATCCACAAGCACGTCAGTCGGTACACGATAGAGGTCCCGGCCACACAGCGGGTGGTAATACAGCCACCGGCGGTCTTTCGACAGTTCCACCCCGGCCACACCGTAACTCGGGCGCTGCCCTAAGAAGTTCACCCACGGGTGCGACCCGATCTTGGCAGTCAACCCGGGCTGCGGTTTCGTTGAGTCATGCCCCAACAGAACTGTTCTGACCTCCCGTGACTTCAGGTCATACACCACGATCCCGCCCCGGCCCGCATCCGTGATAAACGCGATCCCGCGGTCCGTATCAACACGGAAATCACTCAGGAAACTCCACGGCACCAGGTCTCGCTTCTGATCAAAGTAAAACACCTGCGCAATGGAATCATCCGAAAGATCGATCTTGAACAGTTTGGGACCTGCAATGACTACCCCCGACGCCTGCCTGGGGCTGCCGGAATCCAACGCCCAGAGAAAATCATCCTGATCGATATACAGAGCTTGTGCGCTCACGAACGATCGCAGGGCGGACGTTGCGGTATACCCGTCCCAACTGTTCCAGCTTCGACTCGGAAACGGCCGGAGATCTCCATCTTCATCGAGTTCCGCCAGTGAGATCTTGGGGCGCTTGTCCCAGTAGGGGAAATTGACGAACACCCGACCGGTGCTCGACACCGCCACGCCGGTGGGTTGTGCCCGATCAAAGTGGGCCACTTCCACCACCAGCTTTTCCCATTGGGGCTGAAAGTCCGCCGCCGTCTCGTGGGCTGCGCAATTTGCCAGCAGGCCGACACATGCGGCAGCCAGAACACCGTGAATCAGTAAAGCACAGACGCGTCGGTCGTGCTGACGATAGGGGAGCCTTTGCCGCATAATCTCCTCTCCTCATGGTTGCGACAGTCGGACTGAATGGTTGTACCGTTGGCGTATCGGCGTTCTGATGCACCGGATGAAGCGCTGATGACGAATGATGGGAAGAATCAGGCTGTTCCGGTAATGCCGGAATGTTATCGGCCGAGAAAACAGGCAATCGGTATTACTCGTCCCTGACCCGTTCAGGCCCGCAATAGATGTTCATCCGGCCGGCCCTCAGGAAGCCGATCAGTGTCATCTCATGTGCCTGCGCCAACTCGACAGCCAGACTTGAAGGCGCACTCACCGACGCCACGATCGGCACGCCCGCCGACAACGCCTTCTGCACGATCTCAAACGACGTTCGTCCCGACACCAGAAGAATGTGTTCGTTCAGAGGAAGCCGATCCTCCAGCAGGGCGTACCCCAGAACCTTGTCCACCGCATTGTGTCGGCCGACGTCCTCACGCACCGCAACCACCTGCCCGTCAACACCAAATAGCCCCGCCGCGTGTAAGCCGCCTGTTCGATGAAAAGCCTGTTGGGCCTGATGCAGTTTCCCCGGCAGGGCGGACAAGACATCCGTGCCCGTCTGAATGTCGGCATGAATAGGGGGGTATTGCTGATGCACCGCCTCGATGCATGAACGCCCGCATATCCCGCAGCTTGAAGAAGCAAACACATGGCGGGACAGCTTTTCAGGTTGATACGAAACGTGAGACGCCAGAAACACGTTCACGATGTTCTGCCCGTTCGGCCGGGCACAAGGCTCGATACGCGCGATGTCATGACGCGAACGGACCACCTGCTCGCTCAGCAGAAAACCGGCTGCCAGTTCTGAATCTTCGTAATACGGGCTGTCCGGCTGAGAAGGGGTACGCATCGTAACCATCACGGACTGGCAGCGGATACGTATTTCAAGAGGCTCCTCGACCGCCAACTCATCTTCGTCAAGACTTCTTCCGTCCCCGTTGTGTTTCCAGATGGATCGACGAATGGTCATTGGCGGGCAGTCACCGTGATGGGAATGAACTTGCTGGTAGGTGTGTAGGAACCCTCCGCGTAGGACTCAACAGACACCAGCGGATTCAACTCGGGGAAATACCCCGCAGCACAACCGGCCGGGATATCATACGCCACGGCTCGGAATCCCCGCACGATCCTCGTCTTCCCGTCGGGGAAGTGGCTTTGAATATCAACCCGGTCACCATCCGTAAGGTCGGCCGCATCCATATCCTTGCGGTTCAGGAAGATCACTTCGCGGGTTCCTCTGACTCCCCGGTATCGGTCGTTCA
>CAZJCN010000315.1:0-3493 GCA_964544195.1 uncultured Phycisphaeraceae bacterium
GAGCACCGCACTGAAAATGCGGGTGTCGCCGGTTCAAGTCCGGCCCTGGCCATTTTTCTCCACATGCCCCTTGACTGCTGGAACACTTTTCACCGGGTGACCACTGTCAGCTCAAACCCGTTCCCGACCGGCACATCGCAACTGGACACCCCGGGCTTGGACCGCAGTGCCTCGAGAAAACCGGCCAACTCATCCGGATGCGTATGCGTGTTGTCGGTAACCAGAACCGCACGATCCGCCAACCGATCCCAAACGGCATCAAGGTAGGCCCGGCTCTGTTCTTTGTCCGCATCAAGGAACACGAAATCAAACGGGGATTGAGGCCGTAAGGTTTCGAGTACTTTTGTGCGTCTCCAAGGTATAGCGTTACATGATCCATCAGCCCGGCATCTGACAGGTTTGCGGTCGCCGCCCTGATCTTCTTTTCGCTGATGTCGATAGCGTGAACATGGCCGCCGTGTCCACTTGCCGCAGCCGCCAGATGCAGCGTGGAGAACCCGTAGGACACACCGATCTCACACAACGAACGGAACCGACCGATGCGAACGATCTGGGCGAGTAGTCTCGCCTCATCCCGCGGGATCTGCCAGTGATCGTCCACCTCGTGCCGCAAGCTGTCGACACGATCAATCACACGCTCAATCTTTTCCTCGAACATGTCAGTCCCCTGATCTGCCTATGACATTACCCGTGTGTCCATGATACTCCGGCATCACGCCGAGCGAGCTGGTTATGTGCCTGCCCGGGCTGATAAAGTAGAGCTATGCAGGACGAACAGGCCGACAGGTTGACGCCGGAAATGGTACTCCGGGCGTACTGTGTCGGTGCGTTTCCCATGGCCACGTCACGCCATGGTGAGATCCGCTGGTACAGCCCCGATCCACGCGCACTACTGCCATTGGAGGAAAACCGGTTCAGAATACCTCGATCATTGCGTAAACGCGTCGCTGCCAACCCGTTTCAGATCACGACCGACCAGGCTTTTGATCGTGTCATTCGGGCCTGTGCCGAACCCCGTCCCGGTTCGTCAGACACTTGGATCAATGACGAGATCATTGATGTTTACACCCGGCTGCACGAAGCCGGGCTGGCTCACAGCGTTGAAGCCTGGACCGGACCGGAACATAACAACTTGGTCGGTGGCCTGTACGGCGTAGCCTTGGGCAGCGCCTTCTTTGGGGAATCGATGTTCAGCCGAGTCACCGACGCGTCCAAAGTCTGCCTGGTCCACTTGGTACGCGAGCTACGTAGTCGTGGGTTTACTTTGCTGGATGTCCAGTTCACCAACAGACACCTCGAACAATTCGGCGTATATGAAATACCTCGAAAGGAATACCTGGCAAAACTTGAATTTGCTCTGCAATCTCCCCCACTTTGGTAGCCGCCATCCATAAAAAAGCGGCAACCCATGAGGGCCGCCGCGAGTCTTTTTCATATCAGTAAACGCAGATCAAGGCAGGACAATCGTCTTGCCGACCGGCAACTTTTCGGGAACCAAGCCGGGGTTGGCCTCGAGGATATCTTTCCAACGAAGCCCGCTGCCGTAGTGTCGCTCCGCGATCTTCCAGAGCGTGTCGTTCTTCTGGATGGTGTACGTGGTCTGCGTCGGAACCGGGGTCGGCACCGGCTCAGGGGCGGGCACGGCTGCCGGTTGTGCTGTCGGCTGCGGGGCCCAATCCACGGCCGTAGGCTGGGCCGGCTCTGGTTGATACGGCTGAACTTCCACAGGTTCGACCGGGGGTGGAACCTCGGCTAGCTCCGGCTTGTTCTGGCGCTGACATCCCGTTACGGCTAACAGGCTGACAATCCCGATCATGACCGCTGGTTTCGACATGGCTGATCCCCTGTCTGTTATATGGGTTAACGTGAGCATCCTTGCTGACCGGGCTAACGCCCTTCGCTTTTTACTTCAACCTGCAATCAACCGCAACAAGCTGGGCATACCGGCAGACCCGTGGATGAAGCCAGCATACCGCCCGCCCGAACCTGTCGCTTAATCAGTCCAGACTCATCGTGAGAAGGAACTCGGCGTTGGTCTTGACCTTGCTCAGTCGGCTCTTGAGCAGCTCCATCGCCTCGACCACGTTCATGTCCGCCAAGACCTTTCGCAGCCGATAGACAAGCTTCAGTTCCTGCTCGTCCATCAGCAGTTCTTCCCGGCGGGTACCACTGGCAGCGATATCAATGGCCGGATAGACGCGCTTCTCGACAAGGCGACGGTCCAGGTGCAGCTCGGAGTTACCCGTGCCCTTGAACTCTTCGAAGATGATGTCATCCATCTTCGATCCCGTATCGATGAGTGCAGTAGCCAGGATGGTCAGTGACCCGCCGTTCTCGATCGCACGGGCTGAGCCGAAGAACTTCTTGGGCCGTTGCAGCGCGTTGGAGTCGAGGCCGCCGGTCAGGATCTTGCCGGAGTGTGGCATCTCAGCGTTGTAGGCGCGGGCCATACGGGTGATCGAGTCCATGAGGATGACCACGTGCTCGCCGAACTCGACGTATCGGCGGGCCTTTTCGATCACCATTTCACAGACCTGTACATGCCGCTGGCTTTGTTCATCGAATGTCGACGCGATGACTTCGACATCGTCCGGCGTGTTGTTCTTGAAGTCGGTGACTTCTTCAGGCCGTTCGTCGATCAGCAGCACGATCACCTTGGTGTCGGGATAGTTGGTGATGATCGAATTGGCCATCTTCTGCAGCAGGACCGTCTTGCCGGTGCGAGGCGGAGCCACGATCAGCCCGCGTTGTCCCCGGCCGATCGGGGTGACCAGGTCCACGATCCGCATCTCGATGTTTTCAGGCGTGGTTTCAAGGATCAATCGCTGATACGGGTGCAGCGGGGTGAGGTCCTCGAAGTTCTTGATGTCGTTGAGGTGGTCCGGCGGATGGCCGTTGACCGCATCGACACGCAGCAGTGCGAAATACTTTTCGCTCTCCTTCGGCGGTCGGATCGACCCCTGCACGACATGGCCGGGCTTGAGGCCGAAGCGGCGGATCTGGGAAGGAGACACGTAGATATCGTCCGGGCAGGCGAGGTAGGAATATTCCGGACTTCGCAGGAAGCCGAAGCCGTCCGGGAGGATTTCCAGCACCCCGTCGCCGTACATCAGCCCCTGTTTGCGGGTCTTGGCTTCAAGAATCTTGAATGTCAGGTCGTGCCGGGGCAGCGTGGCGGCGTCCTCGATGCCCTCCTCCTTGGCGACTTTCAACAGGTCGTCCAAAGGCATGGCCTGCAGCGTGTGGACGGTCACGTCGCTTTTCTTGGCTTGCTCGTATTTACGCTGCGTCTCCGCGTCCAACTGTTCATCGGTCTGAGGACGACGCTTGGGCTTATCTTCAGCAGGAGCGGGCTGGGCCTGCTCTTCCTGAACAGGGGCTTCCTCTGCCTGCGCCTGTTCGGTGGTTTCGGTTGCCGCAGCCTTACTGGTCTTGGCTTTGGTTTTCTTGGTGGTGCGCTTCTTCTTGGGCTTTGACTTGACGTTCTCTTCCG
>CAZJCN010000316.1:0-3478 GCA_964544195.1 uncultured Phycisphaeraceae bacterium
TGATGCAGCAGACGATTATCCACCGATTCCTGTTGTGAATCCGTTGTGTCTGTGTCGATGGCCTCGGAGACCTCCTGCACGCGAACGATGCCGTCCGGTTCACCCTCTGCGATCTGAGCGTCGATCAGTACCGCTTTATTTGCTTGAGCCAGCTCAAGTGCCAGTTCCGGCAACAATTGATGCACGATCAATATCCGAGTGTGTTCACGCTCGGTTTCTGAGAGCATGGACTCGAGCTGCGAAGCCGCCTCCGGTCCGACGCCGTCATCCCGTCGCCAGGTATTGCCACACGCGATGACCAGTGTGTCTACCGTCACCTCACATGATCCGCGATTATTACGGAGTGTGTGAGGAGTATAATGAGTGTCTTGTGGCTCAGTCACGCCGGACTTCATCCACGGTAGCTCCATCAGGTCCAAGCAGTTGAATATGCAACGGCATCTGTCCCAGGGCGTGAGTTGAACAGCTCAGGCACGGATCGAAAGTACGGATGACCGCTTCGACACGATTGAGCATGCCCTCGGTCAGTTTCTTGCCATCGACAAACCTTTCGGCAACCTGCCGGATGCCGCGGTTCATGGCCAAGTTATTGTGCCCGGTCGCGATGATCAGGTTGGCCCATGACATCTGCCCGGTGGCGAGGTCGATCTTGTAGTGGTGGATCAGTGTGCCGCGGGGCGCTTCGGAAATGCCGACGCCTTCGGCCCGGTTCGGTCGGGCGTGAGCACGCACGTGGTTGTTTAGGATGTCCGGGTCGTTGATCAGTACCTCGATCTGTTCGATGCCGTGGAGGATTTCCAGTAGCCGGGCCCAGTGAAAGTGGAAGCTGCTATGAGCCGGGTAACCCGCACCTTTACGGAAATCGCGTAGCTCGGCGTCCGCTAACGGGGTGCCGAATCCTGACGAGATATTCACCCGCGCCAACGGCCCGACACGGTAGATCCCTTGCGGGTAGCCCATCGGCTTGTAATAGGGGAACTTCAGGTACGTGAAGTCAGCCACCGCTTCGCCGAGGTATTCGTGATATTCCCGGTGCGGGATGCTCTCGTGCATGACCTTGCCTCGGGCGTCGGTCAGGCGGAGTTTGCCGTCGTAGTGTTCCCACTTACCGTCCTCCGTGACCAAGCCCAGGAACAGCGTGTCGAAATTGGCGAAAGCCTCAATCTCGGCCTCGAAGTTCTTGATGCAAGGTTTGAACCATTCAAGCGTGCGTTGGGCGATTTCCTTGGCTTCGGGGATCATCGCCGCGATCTGGTCGCGTCGCTCCGGGGTCAGCGGTTCGTTCACGCCGCCGGGCACGGTCCACGCCGGGTGGATGCGCTTGCCGCCGAGGATCTCGATGATCTTCTGGCCGAACGCACGCAACCGGATCCCGTCACGGGCACGTTCGGGATGGTCCTGGATCAACCCGAAGATATTACGTTTAGCCGGGTCGGAATCCATCCCCAGCAGGATGTCCGGGCTGGACAGGTGGAAGAAGCTGAGCGCGTGCGACTGGACGAACTGCGCCAGGTTCATGATCCGCCTCAGCTTCACCCCGGTCTCGGGGATTTCTACCGCCAGCAGATCGTCGCAGGCCTTGCTCGACGCCATCAGGTGGCTGACCGGGCAGATCCCGCAGATCCGCGCCATGATGGCGGGCATCTCGGTGAGCGGCCGCCCTTCGATGAACTTCTCAAATCCGCGGAACTGCGTGACGTGGAACATCGCGTCGGCGATCCCGCCGTCCTCGTTGAGGATCAGGGTGATCTTGGCGTGTCCTTCGATGCGGGTGACCGGGTCGATGGTGATGGTTCGTGTCATCGTCGTATCGCTTTTTGTATAAGCCGAATGCCGGCTTACGGGTTCACGTTAACGTCCGAAACGGGTCAGGGCATGGATGTCCGGCTGGCGCCCTTCCAACAGGTCCGTCAAGACCTGAAAGATCGCGTCAGCGGGCGGCGGACAGCCGGGCAGGTACAGGTCCACATCAATGACCTCGTGCAATGGCCTGGCCTTGGGAAGCAACGGCGGCAGGTAACTCGACGGTGCTTTACGTTCATCCGGCGACGGGGCGCTGGCGTTTTCGATATACGCCCGGTCGAGCAAGGCGTCCGGCTTGTGCGGGTTGCGCATCGCCGGGACGTTGCCCGTCACCGCACAGTCACCGAAGGAGATCACCATCTTGCTTCGCTCGCGGATGACCAGCGCTTTGTGCAGGTCCTCTTCGCTGGACACGGCCCCTTCGACAAGCGTCAGGTCCACGTCGTGCGGGAAGTCCTTCGGGTCGACGATCGGCGAGTGGACCAGGTCCACCAGCCCGGCGAGCGTGATCAAGCGCTCGTCGATATCGAGGAAGGACATATGGCAGCCCGAGCAGCCGTCGAGCCAGACGGTGGCGACACGGGGTTTTTGTTTCTCGGTCATGGCTGGTCCTCACGCATCATGGACAGGTAGGGCAGGAATCGTCGTCGCTTGGCCATTTCGCCGGCGCTGGTGCCTTTCTCGGTCAGCGCGCCGGTGGGGCAGACGTGGACGCACTTACTGCAACTGGTGCAGGTTTCACTCTCACCCCACGGGGTGGCAAGATCATTGATGATCATGCAGTCGATGCCCCGGCCGGCGACGTCTTTGGTGTGTGCGCCTTCGATCTCGTCACACACCCGAACGCAACGGGTACAGAGGATGCATCGATTGTGATCAAGGCGGAAATCCTTGTGCGAACTGTCTACCGGCAGGCTCGGAAAGCGGTAGGGTACATGGATGTGCGTGACGCCGAGCTTCACCGCCATGTCCTGCAGATCGCAGTGGCCGTTGGACACACAGACCGAACACACATGGTTGCGTTCGGCAAACATCAACTCAAGGATGACCTTGCGGTAGTGTTCGAGCTGGGGCGTGTGGGTTTTGATCTGCATGTGCTGATAACAGGTCGTGGTGCAGGCGGGCAGGAGTTTGCCTTGCGGCAGCACCTCGACCAGGCACAGCCGGCAACCGCCCCAAGCACTGAGTCCTTCCATGTAGCACAGAGACGGGATGTCGATGCCGTTTTCCCTCGCCACCTGGAGCACGGTCTGCCCGGCCTGCGCGGTGACCTCCGTATCATTGATCTGGATGGTGAAGGTTTCCGGATTGGCGGCGGCTTGTACGGGGCTCATGGGTTCACCTCCTGGGCTTGAGCGACACGGCCATGCCCGTTACCCGATCCGGTGACGAGCCGATCGGTGTATTCGTTTTCGAAGTATCGCAGGGTGCTCAGGACCGGGTTCGGGGCGGTCTGTCCCAGCCCGCACAGGCTGGCGCTCTTGACCACCTCACACAGTTCCTTCAACAGGTCCAAGTCCTTGGGCGTTCCTTCGCCACGGTGGATCTTGTCCAGCAGCTCATGCATCTGCCACGTCCCGACCCGGCAGGGCACACACTTGCCGCAGGATTCGCTCATGCAGAACTCCATGAAGAACCGGGCCACGTCCACCATGTCCGAGGTTTCATCCATGAC
>CAZJCN010000317.1:0-3470 GCA_964544195.1 uncultured Phycisphaeraceae bacterium
CCCGAGGGTCAGCGCTGCGGCGACACCGCCCGTCCCTCCGCCGAGGATCAGGACCGGTGTCGCGTAATGATGCTTCCTGGCATGGTCAGGCATCACGGGCATTGTCTGCGGGGCGTGTCGGGTCTGGCAAGCAGTGGGAGGGTTTAATCAAGCGGTGGCATGTCCAGCCAACGCCCGTCGGATTCCGCCGATCGGTGGGCGGTTTCGATGACGGCGATGGCTTCGACCAGTCGATCGAGGGTGGCGGGTGGCTCGCCGCCTTCGAAGAACCGTACCATGCCTTCGATCAGCCGGTCGTAGATCTGCGAAAAATCGACCTTGAAGCTATGGATCGCCTGGCTTCCGTGCACGGTGGCACCGAAGTCGTAGGTGCCTCGGCGGTCCATCCGCAGGTGGGCGTATCGGCCGTCCTTGTAGATCAACTGGACGATGTCGCGGTTTTCGGTCTGGTCACAGCGGACCTTGGCGACGCCGCCGCCCCACATGGCATCGACCATCTCGATGGTATGGATGCCGTAGAAATAAAGACCTTTCATGGCGGGGTTCAGCTCGCCGGGGCCGTATGCGTCGATCGCTTCAAGCTGACCGAGGTTGAGTGTATCCAGGTTTTTGACTTCGTTGGCAAAGCGCAGGCTGGAGGCGGAGTAGCAGGGGGCGTTGTGTTTTTGGGACAGCTCGAGGATTTTCAACGCGTCGGGGAGGTTGCAGGCTAGGGGCTTGTCGATATAGGTCGGCAGGCCACGCATCAGGGCTTTTTCCGCCAGCTCGAGGTGACGGTTCCCATCGACCGCCAGCACCATGACGCCGTCGGCCGCATCCAGCAGGTCGTCTATCGAGTCGGTCATGACGACGCCCTCGGCCTCGGCCTGTTGGCGCCACTTGCGGACTTCGTCTTCCGGCATTTTGTGAATGCCGTCGGTCCACATCTGTGTGACCCGGCAGCGGGTTTGATTGTCCTGCCGTAGCTTGCGGATCCGTTTGGCAAACTCGGGCAGGTGCGAGCTGTCGATGCCGATCGCCGCGATCTGAATCTCTCGCGCGGGGGCTTTGGTTCCGACGGGAGGACGGGGGAATGGTGTGACGGAGGGAGTAGCTTTGGACTTCATGGGTACTGCTTTCATGATTCAGGAACGGTTGCTCCTGAGGCGCGTGTTGTGTCAGGCTACGACCTGTTGTTGAGCGCTTTGCAGGGTCTGCACAGCGGCGAGGCCGTCTTCAAAGCTTGCCAGGTCGTTTTCCGCCTGTGGATTTTTAATCAGATCAGCGAAGGCTTCGAGCTGATGCTGGAATCGGGTTTCATGGGTTTCCACGCGGAGGGTCTTGGATTGGCCGTCATTCCGCAGAAGCTGTAATTGCTCGGGATTTTCGTAGTCGTACGTGAGCAAGGCTTCGGTGCCGACCACGGTGACGATGAACCGTACCGGCTCGGCCCAGCCGGTGCAGAGCACCCCGGCGACGGGGGTGGATTCTTTCCCGGGCTGATTGTGATGGATCAACACGGTGGCGTTGGAGTCGCCGCGACCGGCCCATTGGTGATTCATGATCGCCGCGTCGAATTGAGACGGGCCGATCAGGTAGTGGAAGATGTCGATGCCGTGACAGCCGGTGTCCACCAGGGAGCCCCCGCCGCTGAGGGTCGGATCGCTCATCCAGTGGTTCTGCATGGTCGGGTGCCAGCAGGCGAAGACATTTTCGTATCGGACGAGTTGTCCGATCTCACCTTGCTCGATCTGCCTTTTCATTTCTCGTATAGCCGGGGTGAAGCGGTGGCAGAAGGCGACGGCGGTCGGAACCTGCGGGTGTTGCTCGGCGAGACGGACCAGTGTCCGGGCATCCGCCACGGTATGAGCAAGCGGTTTTTCGACGAGCACCGCCAGCCCGGCTTCGAGGGCTTTTTCAACCAGCGTGATACGGACATGCGGTGGCGTGCAGATGACGACGCCGACGAGTGTCCGCCGCAGTTCGGCGTTCGTCAGCATCGTGTCCATGTCAGAGTATCCGGGCACCCCCAGTTCCTGCGACAGGGCCGAGCACCGATCCGAATCCGGCTCGACCACCGCCGCGACCTTGACACGATCTGATGCACTGGCGGCATGACAATGCGCCTTTGATATTATGCCAGCACCTATAATTGCTATGAATATTTCGCTCATGTATTATATTTTATCGACCGTTTCGAGCCTTGCAAGGTCAAAGCTCGGATATTGGGTCAGGTTTTTTGCAAGAGCGATTCGTTGTTATACGAATTGGGTTGCCATCGGTCTGGCCCCGGGCCTGAAGGGGGCAGGTCGTTTTGACTGACGGATTACCGGAAATAAGGAGTCGACCATGTCAGATCATCGTCCGGTCGAGTACATTTTGATGATGATTATGGGCATGCTGCTTACGTTGGCCGCCTGTGCCACCGGTCAGGCCGAGTCTCTGCCAGCCCGGTCCGAGGTACGCGGGGTCTGGCTGACCACGACCGGCAATGACGCCATCGCCGACCCCGCCCGGACCACTTTGACCATGCGCCGGCTTCGAGACATCGGCATCAATACGGTCTATGTCGAAAGCTGGAAGAACGGGTACACCCAGTTCCCCTCCAAGGTGCTTGAACGTCTGATTGGTGTGGACCGCCGCCCGGCGCTGATTCCGGCTGACCCGTCCGATTCGCCTGAACGCTATCGAGAGCAGGGCCGTGACCTGTTACAGGAAACATTGATCCAGGCGCATCGTAACGGCCTGATTTACATCGCATGGTTTGAATACGGATTTATGGCTGCCCATAAAGACACGCAGAATCACCTGCGTCAGCAATACCCGCACTGGATGACCACCACGCGAGACGGTGCGCTGGTTTCGGATCAGAATCCTTTTGTCTGGATGAACCCACTCAGGCCTGAATGCCGGGAGTTCCTGCTGGGGATTGTGCTTGAAGCGGTCGACAAGTATGACCTCGACGGGGTGCAGTTGGATGACCGGATCGCCTGGCCGGTCAGCATGGGCTACGACGACTACACCCGAAAGGTTTATGCCGAGGAACACCAAGGTGCATTACCGCCTGACGATGAACATGACCCGGCATGGGTGGCCTGGCGCGCTGCGAAAGTGACTGAATTCGCCGAGCATTTCTATGCGGAGCTGAAGCGTGCTCGGCCGAACCTGATCGTTTCAATCAGCCCGGCGGTGTATCCATGGTCGTTGGAGCATTACGCCTGTGATTGGCCGACGTGGGCGAAGCGGGGATGGATGGATGAGTTTGTCCCGCAGAATTACCGATACGACTACACCGCGTTTGAGAAGACATGGGACCAGCAGGTACGCGCGATGCCGGGGATGTTGGACCGGTTGGTGGCTGGGATTTTGATCAACAGCGGTGACCGGTTCAATCCCTGGGAGGATATGGAACGTGAGATGGATCTGGTGCGTCGATCCGGAGCGTCCGGCCATGTGTTCTGGTTCAGTCCCGGCGTACTGGATCGGTACCC
>CAZJCN010000318.1:0-3459 GCA_964544195.1 uncultured Phycisphaeraceae bacterium
TTCTTCAGGCGTCATCGTGGACCCACCTCTCGATTCTTTCGGTCATTTCTTCAGGAGTGACTTTGCCGGCTACCTCGCCATCGAACACGACCGCCGGTGCCAGCCCACACGAGCCGAGGCAGCGGGCGCTGAGCAGCGAGACTTTGCCGTCCGGCGTGGTCTGGCCGGGGCCGATGCCGTACTTCTTTTCCACAGTATCAAGTAGGTCCGGCGCACCTTTGATGTAGCAGGCGGTGCCGCGACAGATGACGCAGGCGTGTTTACCTTGAGGTTTAAGTGTAAAAAATTGATAGAACGTTGCCACGCCGTAGGCAGCACTCAGGGGGACTCGAAGCCGTTTCGAGACAAATCGCAGTGCATCATCATCGATGAAGCCGAAGGCTTCCTGCACGGTATGCAGCGTTTCAATCAGTGCGTGGCGAGACAGGCCGTTGCGTCGCGCGGTTGCATCGACAATCCGCCAGCGCTTGTCGTCGCTGGGCATCTCGATCTTGGGCTGTCGGGCGGTTACTGCTGGCATGGTGTCAAACCTCATAGTGTGGGCAGGTTGTGAAGAGGACGAGGGGGTCAGGTCGGGCCGCGCAGAACGGGCACCAGCCGGTCAACTCGGGAACTTCGAGAGGCTCCCCGGCAAGATCGATTGGCTGGCCTTGGGTAAGGTGAGATTTAGCAGCGAGCTCGTGAGAGTCCCCTTGAGCATGTCGATGTTCCATTAAGGGTAACAACATGGATATATAAAGATAACAGAGTCTTATTAGCTTGCCAAGTGTTGTTTTTCGGATTCCTTAAATGTGAAACTTAACGGGGTGCTGCCAGAGGTTGGTTAAATAAAAGTTGTAGCTGGACAGAGTTGTGGGTGGTGTCATTAGTGCATGTAAATAAAGCACTAATGTTTTTACGCCATTGTGGATAGGCGAAAGACATGCCTGGGCAGTCCATAGACCGGTATAACTCGGGCACATCCGGCCCCAAGCCCGTCAGCTAGGGCTGGGCGTGCGCATTCTTCGATGGAATCTCGTTGACCGTGTAGTACGCCACGGGGTGCCATAGTCCCAAGTTGGGGTCTTCCGCCGCGCGAACGCCTTCGAGTTTCAATTCATGCAGATGGCCCAAGGTGATGCCTTCGATAGTCAATCGCACGGACAAGCCGTCTTCAGCGACCTCGGCGGCGGTGATGGTCTGCTTGGTGTGTTGCAGTTCCGGGCTGCCGTAATCAGCACTGTTATGATAGGTCCAGCTCCGCATCGCGTAGGACTGAACATCGCCGGCGGTCTTGGGATCGACCGGTTTGGTGAAGGTCAGGGTAAAGCCGTCCGGTTCGATCCGCATCTCGTGGATTTCCAGCGGGACTTCGCCGGTCCAGCGGATGCGTTCCAAGGCAAACGGCTCTCCGCCGCGCGATCCCCAGCCGCGATCGGTTTCGCCGGTGAAGATGAAGCCTTCCTTGACCATCAGCACACCGACCGGCCCGGATCGGCAGCCCTCGATGAACGGGAAGACCGCTCCCTGCATGATGCCATTGACTTCTTCAAGATAGATGCGCAGAACTTTGCTCTGAGTGATTTCACCGACGAACATCTGCCCCGCGAATGGGCCGAACTTCCCCTCGCTGTTGTCATAAACGATACCGGTGGGGGAGTTGGCGAGGATCCCGTGCGGGTAGAGGATCGCCGGGGGCAGGTACTTGGGGTTGCGTTTGCGTTCTTCCGGCGTGAAGTAAGGGTCCTTGGGCCAGCCGGGGTCGGGTCCGAGGTAATCGGGGATGCCCAGGTCCGCCAAGGCCTTGCGTGCTTTTTCGTACCACTTGTTCCCGTTGGGGTTGCCCTGATGCGAGCCGATCTTCAGGTGCTTGAGCCCGCTGGTGCCGTTCCACAGGCCTTGGTTGTCGTTGTAGAACAGCTCGCCGTCGCTGCTGTATCCGATTCCGCCCGGAGAACGGACACCGGCGACTGATGGGATCAAGACGCCGTCCGGCGTAACTCGGACCGCCCAACCGCGCATGTAAGCGCCGCTGGATCCGGAGTTGGTCAGGCAAAGCGCGACCCAGAAGTTGCCATCCTTATCCGGCGGGGCCAGCCAGCTGAACTCGTGGTACGTCCCCGGTGTGCAGCCCCAGTCGTTGCAGAATGTTTCGTAGGCGTCGGCGATGTCGTTGCCGTCCAAGTCGGCGACTCGAACCACCTGGGTATGCTCCGAGGCGTACAGCCAGCCGTCTTTCCAGACCAGTCCCAGCGGTTCTTCCAGTCCCATCGCAAAGTGGGTGAACTTCATCTGATTGACCGGCCCGAACGGGTTGTCGAGGAGATAGATATCACCCCGCCGGGTGGCGACGGCCAGCCGATTGTGGGGAATCCGTGCGATCGCACTGGCTTCAAACACCACACCTTCCGGTGTCGGGATATCTTCAATAACGTAGTAGCGCTTATCGATCTCCGGCTGCTTCGGCGGCGCGGCCCATGCTTGCCCTGTCTGGACAAAGACCGCCAACGCCAACACCAGAATCACGGTTGGGGTGGGGAATCGGTACTTCATTATTTAGCTTCCTCGACCCATTGATACATAAATTGCCAGGTCGCACGGACCACGGAGGACTGCGGGGTCAGTGGGGTCGTCCTCAGCGTCCATTCGGGAACGTCCAGTTTGCTCGGTTGCCAGGCCGCCGGCGCGACCAGCAGTTGTCGGCCGTCTTGCTCGATCACGGTCGGCTTCGTGCTGTTGTCGTGATCGATCAGGACGATCCGGTACTGGCCGTCGACCAGGAAGGCCCCGTCATCCTGCGGTTCGATCTGCTTGCCTTCTGCCAACAGGGCGTGCAACGCGGGTTCTTCGGTTTCACTGAAGACTTCAAGGGTGCGTTGAGCCTTCGGCAGGCCATGGGTGTTCTCCGCGGCGATCGGCACGACGGCGTCACGCAGCAGCATGTGGTGGTACCGGCTGTAATAGACCGGTAGCTTGTCGACGATGGCGTGACCTCGGAAGTCGTAACCGTCGGGGACGACGTTCGTGCCGGGGTCTTTGGGCCAGGCGGCGTCGGCTGAACCGAGCAGCGCCAGCGGTGGCCGGCCGCTCAGTTTGAGCACATGGTCGCCGGCCGGTGGGATGTGCAGTTCGTTTCGCCCGGCCCAGTGGCCCGCGCTGTTGATGAAGTCGCCCAGCCACAGCCGCATCATCTGCGAACGCTGGAAGTCGAAGCTGTAGTTGACACGTAGCGGGTGGCCCACCGCGATGCCTTGCAGCCCCTGTCCCTCGAATCGGCCACGCAGGAAGATGACTTCATCCAACGAAGGCACCAACAGGTACGCCGGGTCGGACAGGACGATGTCCGTCGTTCGGCCTCTCGTCCACTGCCACAGGGCACGGTTCAGGCTCTCGGCTCGGGCCGACATGTTGAAGTTACGCCACTTGGAAATCTTGGCGTAATAGAGCTTGATCCGGTGGGTGCCCTTGGTCAGTTGGACT
>CAZJCN010000319.1:0-3436 GCA_964544195.1 uncultured Phycisphaeraceae bacterium
AGTCCTTGATTGGGTTTGCATCAAGTCTGACCGGAAATCGCTAGTTTCTCTTATCGTCGTTCTCAGGCAGGTCGCCATCACGAAATAAACACTCACATTCCAAGCTGACATGGGGCGGATCGGAGGAAGGATCGCTGCAGATTTTGTACGGGACGGGGAGAGGAAAGGGCTTCTAAGACAGGAATAAATAAAAGTTTACCAGCCCACTTGGAGGAGGGTCCGAGGCCGCTGAATCGGAAGGATTCGGCGGTCTTTGGTTTTTTACGCCTCACCCCCGCCGCTGTAACCTGACACCGAACGCATAAGCCCCTGCCGTGCCCTATCATGCAGTCATGCAGTCGATGAAGTCATCAGGCCGAATCCTGCCTTGGAAAATCAAGCCGATCGACGCGATTCGACGTTGGCCGAGGGATGTCCCCCTGCTCATGTTGCACTCAGGCCGACCTCACGCCCGTTGGTCGCGTTTCAGCATCCTGGCCAGACCGGATGGGGCTTATCGTTACGTATCGTCGGAGGGGAAACACGCCGGCCACAGCCAGTGGGTCAGTGCAGATAACTGCCCCGAACCCGTTGGGGCGAGAAGTTGGCGAAACCACCCACTGCATGATCTCAAGGCCCTTCTTGAGGATAGCGGGCCGATGTGGATTGGGTACTTGGGATACGAACTTGGCCGGTATATAGAGAAACTGCCGTCCCGAGCACTGGACGATCGCGGCTGGCCGATCGTTCAGATGCACCGGTGCCCGGGTTGGCTTGTCCACGACAACCTGACCGGTGACTGGCGCGCATGCGGGACATGGGCATCGCAAGCCCCCGCCGACATGCCGGACCTGCCCACACTCGCGGAACAGTCCTATGACTTCCATGCCGATCAGCCTATTGCACGGGTGTCTCGGGATGAGTATGAAGACAAGCTCAGGCAAGCGCTGGCGTATATCGCAGCGGGAGACATATTTCAGGTCAATCTCACTCAGCGGTTCACCGCGACATGCCAAGGCCATCCGCGGGAACTCCACCACCGTCTGGCTGAGGTCAGCCCGGCCTGGTACGGCGCGTATCTTGAGTTGCTGACCGATGCGAGCAGCCGGGTTCCGGAGCCTGATCGCGCGATAGTGTGTACCTCGCCCGAGCTTTTCTTCGAAGTCAATCCTTTCCAGGACGTGATCACCCGCCCCATCAAGGGAACCCGGCCCGCCTGTGTCGATCCCGACGAGCTATGGTTCAGTGCCAAAGACACCGCCGAACTGACCATGATCGTTGACCTGCTCCGCAATGATCTCGGGCGGGTCTGTTCGTACGGAACGATTCGGGTTCCTGAGCCGCGCGTCCTTGAATCTCACCCCACGGTACATCACACCGTCGCAACCGTGACCGGCCGATTGCACCCGTCCAAGAACCTGATCGACCTGATTCGTGCCGTGATGCCCGGCGGCTCGATTACCGGCGCCCCCAAGGTGCGAGCCATGCAGATCATCGAGGAGCTCGAACCCGTTCGGCGTGGTCCGTACACCGGATCGATCGGTTATATCCATGGCAACACCGCATGCTTCAACATCGCGATACGAACGATGCTGGTTGAAACAGACTCGCTCGGCCATGGGCGGGTTGATTACAGCGTCGGGGGCGGGATCGTCGCCGACTCCGTACCTGAGCAGGAATACCAGGAGACGTTGGATAAGGCCGCTGCCATGCTTACCGCACTCCGGCCGGAACCGGTCAAGCACTGAACAGTCCTATATCTGGCCGACTATTACGCATCACGTTAGGCCGCGGCTTTCCCCTCACTCACCGCTTCACGGTCACCGAAGCAGACGCCGATTCCTCTGGCCGCCTGCAGCAATGGGTTGTCGGGAGGGATTGTACGCTGACGATCCGCCGCCTCCAGGATGTCGGTGTCGGTGACTCGGCCCTGCTGCATCACAATCAGTCGGTTGGCCTTGCCCGCCATCAGGGCCTGCAGTGCTGCGTATCCAAACTGTGTCGCCAGCACCCGGTCTTCCGCCACCGGCGTTCCCCCTCGTTGCATATGCCCCAACACGGTATAGCGGGCCTCGATGCCGGCTCGTTTCTCAATCTGGTCAGCAACATACTTACCCACGCCACCTAATTTGATCGGGTCCGGGCTGGTCGGATCGACCTGTGCAACGATCTTTTCGCCACCTTGTGGTGTGGCCCCTTCCGATACCGCAATGATCGTAAACTGCTTGCCGTGGCGGGAACGCCCCTCGACATAGTTACAGACACGATCCAGATCGAACGGGATCTCCGGAATCAGAATCACATCCGCGCCGGAGGCCATCCCGGAATGCAACGCAATCCAACCGGCATTACGTCCCATCAGCTCGACCACCATCGCCCGGTGATGGCTGGCCGCTGTCGTGTGAATCCGGTCCAGAGCCTCGGTTGCGACGTGACAGGCCGTGGCGAAGCCGAAGGTTACTTCGGTTCCGTGAAGGTCGTTGTCGATCGTTTTGGGAACACCGACGCAGTTGATGCCATGACGGACGAAATTGGCCGCCCCGCTCATCGTGCCGTCCCCGCCGATCACCACCAGCGCATCCAACCGGTGCAGTTCGATGTGATCAAGACAGCGATTGGTGACATCACGGGTTTCGATCTGGCCTTCCCGATTACGTGTGGCATACTGGGACGGATCGCATTTATTGCATGACCCCAGGATGGTTCCGCCCTGTGTCAGGATGCCACTGACATCATCAGGAGTCAGTCGACGGATCCGGTTCTGCACCAGCCCCAGAAACCCGTCCTCGATCCCGTACACCTCGATGCCGTGTTCGAAGATTGCGCTTTTGGTGACCGCCCGAATAACCGCATTCAAGCCCGCACAATCGCCCCCGCCGGTCAACACGCCGATACGCCGAATTTGTCCGCTCATAAAACAACCTCACTTCAGTCTGTCCCGCCCCATCTCCTGAAGATCGACTGAAATGCTCCGGATGTTCAGATACACATGACGTATTTGTGTTTAGATCAGGCCTTAAAAAGCGACCAGCGGTTGGGATGCCGATTTATCCGGACCTTGGCAGGAACGCACGGGTTGCCTTGCACCTTGCTATGCTTGAATGCATGGCGGAGGACAGCCAATTCGAGTCTGACAGGCGTGTCTGTATTAGTATGGAGGAAGGTACGCCGGCGTGGCGCAGAGACCTGGTCAACGACTTGGCTGAGAAGGTCGGAGCATTGCAAATTGTCACTGACCACGATGCATCCGCTCGCCACTGCGAAATCCTGATCGCAGCCACCCAAGCCCGTCTTGAAGTTCGTGTCATCCAAGGCGACACCCGTTTGATCGGTGGTCATGCCGTATCCAGCGAACCTGATCGACTTGATACAAGCTCCGGCCCGGGACGCAGCCTCAAACAACCGCTGCTCAAAGCCGTTGGGATCCGCAAAGGCGATCCGTACCGGCCCAGCATTC
>CAZJCN010000320.1:0-1562 GCA_964544195.1 uncultured Phycisphaeraceae bacterium
CCGGATGAGTGTTGAGCCGGTGCCGGGCCGAGTGCGGGTCAGTTTCGCCATCTGCATCTCACTGCTGGGATAGCCCAGTCGGGTCAGGGCGTAGGCGCTGGCAGCCGGGACACAGGAATATTCCTGGCTCTGACGCAGCGTCTCGTCGCTGATCGTCGAGGCGAAGCCCTGCTCGGGCGTGGTCTGGAGCATCCACATGCCGCCATGGATGAAGAAGACGATGCCGAACATGACCGCCCAGGTGATGACCCGCTTCTGCCGTGGCAGCCGTGCACGGGTCCAGGCCAGCCCCAGCAGGAACATGAAGATCGGCACCCCCCCCACCCCTTCCAGCCGGGACAACACCCAGACCGGGATCGTGCGGACGGCAACCGAGGGGTGATAGTGCAGCCAGCCCCATAGGACGATACACGCCAGCCCGGCGATGAAACCCGCCCGCGCGGCTTCGTCAGAGCGTCGCCCGAGGCAATACCCCCCCGCCCATGCCAGCGACGACAACGATGCGATCGCGATGAACCAACTGACGGTCGGCTCCATGAGTCCACATGCCCCGGGTGGAAAGGTCTTTCTCCCCTCCACCAGACCTCTGCGTCCATGCCCATCGTCGAACGGACGGGCCGATGTTGCTAGAGTCGGTCATGTGAGATCCAAGGTTCGCCGCGTGCGGATGTAACCCTAAACGGACGTGATGGATCTGGTCGATACAACCGTCATAACCGTTACAACTCGTTCGGCTGGTGGCGACGAACTGAAATATGTGAGGTCCGCGATGTCCTGTGGGTGGTCAAGCAAATGAATCAATCCTGGCGGAATCATCTGTACGAAGTGATCTTTGAAGCCGACACCCCGGCGGGGAAGGCGTTCGATGTGGTGCTGCTCTGGTCGATCCTTATCAGCGTGGTTACTGTTCTGCTGGAGAGCGTGGATCCGATCCGCAAAGACTTCGGCCCAATGTTGATCGGGATCGAATGGTTCTTCACCGTCCTCTTTACCATCGAATATCTCACCCGACTGATCTGTGTTCGACACCCCCTTCTCTACGCGAGGAGCTTTTTTGGGATTGTTGACCTGCTCTCGATTCTGCCGACCTACCTGAGCCTGTTCATCGGGGGATCGCAGGCTCTGATCGTGATCCGGGCGTTGCGTTTGCTTCGTGTCTTTCGGATCTTCAAGCTGGCGCGATACGTCGGTGAAGCGGGCGTGCTGATGAATGCACTGCGCGCCAGCCGGGCCAAAATCACGGTGTTTCTTGTGGCGGTGCTGTCGATCGTGCTGATCGTCGGTTCGCTGATGTACCTGATCGAAGGGTCCGAAACCGATACCGGATTCACCAGCATCCCGGCGAGCATCTACTGGACGATCGTCACCATGACGACCGTGGGTTACGGCGACATCGCGCCGCAGACGGTGCTCGGCAAGTTCGTCGCGTCGGCTGTCATGGTCATCGGCTACGCGATCATTGCGGTGCCCACTGGTATTGTGACCGCGGAACTGTCATTCGCAGCCGGGAAGAAATCGGTTACGACTCAGGTCTGTCCGGGATGTCACAAGGAAGGGCATGA
>CAZJCN010000320.1:1662-3419 GCA_964544195.1 uncultured Phycisphaeraceae bacterium
CGGATGTTCAGCCGGGCCACGACGAAGTAGATGCCCTGCGCCTCCAGATCACAGTAAGCCTGGCCCTGTTGCCGCAACAACTCGGTGCGCGCGATCTCGAGCCAGACCGGGTAGGCCGAATGGTGCGCGACGTTCATGGGGTCGCACTCGGCATACCTGACACGGATCGGGATTTCGATACTGGAAACTCGGTCGGTGGTCATTGTCACGGCATTGTGGCGGGATGGATAGGCAACCGCAACATGATGCCGAGCATCGAATCACCAGCCTCTGTGGTGGCGATGATCGCCGGAAAGAGTTCACGGGCCGAAAACGTATTCGATCAAGGCCCGATACTTGGGCGCACTTGCCACAGGCTGAGTCTGGTATTCGAGGTGCCCCCATGCGCCGTGTTTGCCGGGCTTGCTGACGTCGTTGAACGCGACGAACAGGTCGCCCCCCGCCTGCCGGAACGCGTCGAGATTCATCCGGTACAGGTCGAACATCCGGGGATGTTTCTGGACATTGATCAGGAGGTTGTAGTAAGGCAGCTTGTCGTTGCCGTGCGCCGAGAGGTGCTGTCCGCCTTCGTAGGCGATCAGTCGGATGCGCCTGCCGGTGCGTGCGGACCAGTCACGGGCCAGTCGGCCATGGGCCTGGTACCAGCGGGTGTTGTCCTCGCGGATGTTCCATTCGCACAGGTCCATCAACTCGTCTGCGGTGGTGTGTTCGTTGAGGGTGCGTTCCTGTTTGGGGGTGATGCCGAAGTACGCCGAGGGGGCGATGGCATCGAACTCGCCGTTCAACCTGGGAAGCAGTTTCTCGGCGACCCACGGGTTCTGCAGGTGAACGGCCGCCACACGGACAAGTCGGCTTCGGTCTTCGCCGAAAACATCGTCCCAGATCTTAAATGTCATCCGGCAGCGGTCAGCCCACGCTTCGAAGAAACTGTCGGAATAGGTTTTACCATCGCCAAGTTTTCGGATGTAGTCATGCTGGCGGAACTGGCTGTTCCAGACCTCGTTGGAGTATTCGACGTAAATGGTGGCCTGCGGGTGTATCCTGTCTTTGACCAGTGTGGCGAAGCGTCGGATGTAGTCCTCATCCGCCATGTGCGGGATACAGAACCACGGGTCGGCTTTCAGCTCGTTGCTGAGCTTGATCATGTATTCAATCGCGACCCCCTGTTTCCCGGCCTGGGGGACCTGATTCGGCATGGTGCGATCCGACCACCGCTGATGAGTCGAGTTGTTGGTGTTGGCCCAGTCCATGAAACGGATGACCCGGAACGGCTTTAGCCGATCGAGCAGTTCGGGCATGAATGGGGATGTGCGTGTTTCGTGCTCCAACTTCATCAGCGTGACACGGCCGACATCGCCGGACCTTTTCATGTCGATGCCGTGCTCCCCCATGCGGACCTTGACAGCGGCGCTGTTGGGCCCGGTTGATTTCGCTGTCGCATCGCCTGAGAAGGTGACTGTGCCGGTGCCGGACCAGAGGCAGGTGTAGATCCCCGGCGGCGGGCAACCGCTTTTGTAGATGTAGCCGCGATTGTCTTTGCGCCAGATATCGCTTTGCAGGATCAGGTCGGTGAACACCCATTCGCGGGAGTAGTAGGTCACATCGGCGAGGTTCATGCCGAGGAACGGATGGCTGTCACGACTTGGCGGGTCGGTGGTTGTTCCTGTTTCGTCGGAGGCGACAGTGTCAGTTGTGCCGCTTGGTGTCCCTGTGTCGGTGGACTGTGGCGGTTCATCTTCGGCAGCCATCGCCAGGAC
>CAZJCN010000321.1:0-3387 GCA_964544195.1 uncultured Phycisphaeraceae bacterium
ACCGGGTTGGTCTGGGGTCGTACGCGATAGGGCCAAGGTCGATCCATCAACCATCGTTGTCAAGGTCCACCTCCTTGTGAACTGGTGCTAGTGTCGGCTTCTGTGTTGGACTTGTCAAGACCGGGCTGAAAACCGTTCATGCTCGACCTCTATCATGTAGGCTACCCCACCTGAGAGAGGTGTCAGATGGACCCAGCCGAACAGGCGGCAGACAACATGGTTCAGTCCCAGCTGGCAGCCCGTGGCATCCGTGACCCTCGGGTTCTACAGGCCATGCGGACCGTCCCGCGTCACCGGTTTGTCCCTGAGGTGCCGATCGAACGGGCCTACAGCGACCATGCTTTGCCCACCGTCGCCAGCCAGACGATCAGCCAGCCCTATATCGTGGCCCGTATGACCGAGCTGCTCAAAGTCGAGCCCGGCATGAAGGTGCTGGAAGTTGGAACCGGGAGCGGCTACCAGACCGCTGTCTTGGCCCAACTCGGAGCCGAGATCGTCACGATCGAGCGATTCCCGGAGTTGATGGACCGCGCCCGGCAGATTCTGGCCGAGATCTGTCCCGAAGGGCGTGTCCGGATGCTACTCGCCGACGGCACGTTGGGTTATCCCGATGAAGCGCCGTATGATCGCATCCTCGTCACCGCCGCCGCGCCATACGTGCCTCAAGCCTATAAAGACCAGCTCCAAAACCCCGGCCGGATCGTGATCCCGCTCGGTGACAGGCACAGCCAAGTCCTGACGGTCATAGATCGAACCGGCGATCGGTTTATCGAGATGGCCGACATCCCATGCCGATTCGTCCCACTGGTCGGGGAAGACGGTTGGCGGGGTTAATCAACGCGGCCTTGGTGCCAGCAGATTTACTCGTCCGTCACGCAACCCATCGACGCGGGTTTGACGTTCTTGATGTACTTGTAGAGTGTGCCTCGATTGACCTTGTACGGCGGAGGTTTCCACGCGGCCCGGCGTCTGGCCATTTCCTCGTCATTGATCTGCACTTCAATCACGTTGGTTTCCGCGTTAATGTGAATAATGTCGCCATTCTCCACCAACGCGATGGGACCCCCTTCCTGCGCTTCGGGGCAGACGTGGCCGATGATGAAGCCGTGTGACCCACCGGAGAATCGGCCGTCGGTCATCAGGGCGACATCCTTGCCCAGCCCGGCCCCCATGATGGCGCTGGTAGGGGTGAGCATTTCAGGCATGCCGGGCCCGCCTTTGGGGCCTTCGTAGCGGATAACAATAACTTCACCTTTCCGGATTTCGCCCTGTTCCAGCCCCTTGAGCATATCCTCTTCGCAGTCATACACCCGCGCCGGTCCGGTGAAGGACAGGCCTTCCTTGCCGGTGATCTTGGCCACCGCCCCTTCGGGCGCGAGGTTGCCCCGCAGGATCTGGATGTGGCCGGTCTTCTTGATCGGGTTGTCCAGACTGTGCACGATCTGCTGGCCCTCGGCCAGTCCGGGCAGGTCCGCCAGGTTTTCCGCGATTGTTTTCCCGGTGACCGTCATGCAGGACCCGTCAATCATGTCGTGCTCGAGCAGCATCTTCATAACCGCCGGCGTCCCGCCGACCTTGTGCAGGTCTTCCATGACGTACTTACCTGAAGGTTTGAAGTCGGCCAGCATCGGCGTGCGATCGCTGACCCGCTGGAAGTCATCCAACGTCAACTCCACCCCGACCGAACGGGCCATCGCGATCAGGTGGAGCACAGCGTTGGTCGATCCGCCGGTGACGATCGCGACGACCATCGCGTTCTCAAACGCCTGCCGGGTCATGATGTCACGGGGTTTGAGGTCCAGTTCCAACAGCTTTCGGACCGCGTGACCGGCCCGAATACATTCTTCAAGTTTGCCGGGGTCTTCCGCCGGGATGGAAGATGAATAAGGCAGGCTCATACCCATGGCTTCAATGGCGCTGGCCATGGTGTTGGCGGTATACATCCCGCCGCAGGCCCCGGCCCCGGGGCAGCTCTTGCGGACGATCTCCTTCCGCTGTTCTTCGGTGATTTTCTTAGCCAGAAACTCGCCGTAGGACTGGAACGCCGACACGATATCGCGGGGTTCCGCTTCGCCGTCGAAGACCGTGCAACCCGGTTTGATCGTGCCGCCGTACACCATGAGGGACGGGCGATTAAGTCGGCCCATCGCGATCAAGCAGCCGGGCATGTTCTTGTCGCATCCCGGCAGGGTGATCAGGCCGTCGTACCACTGGGCGGCCACAATGGTTTCGATCGAGTCGGCGATCAGGTCCCGGGACTGAAGCGAGTAGCTCATCCCCTCGGTCCCCATCGAGATCCCATCACTGACACCGATGGTGTTGAACCGCATCCCGACCAGTCCCGCCTCGACAACACCCTCCTTCACTTTCGCGGCAAGGTCCAGCAGGTGCATGTTGCAGGAGTTGCCCTCGTACCAGACGCTACCGATACCGACCTGTGCCTTGTCCATGTCCTCGTCGGTCAGGCCGGTGGCATAAAGCATGGCTTGGCTGGCACCCTGGCTCTTGGGTTGGGTGATCCGACTGGAATACTTATTGAGTTTGGGGTTGCTCATGGCATGTATCCCTTGAGTAATGGTGTCAATCGGGCCGAGCATTGTAGCAAAGCGACGGCCTATGCGATCGGGCTTCGCATCAGTCGCAGATATAGCTCGGTTCCCAGCTCGAGCTGCTCCGTGCTGATGTACTCGTCCTGGGTATGGGCTTTATGGGCCTCACCGGGCCCCAACACGATCGTGGGCATCCCCGCTTGACTGAAGTAACCGGCGTGTGTTGCATAGGGTGCCCCCACACACACCGCAGGCAGACCCATCGCCCTCAGGTTGGTCTTGACACTGCCGATCAATGATTCGTTCTGATCGGCAGCCAATGGGGGGTGATTCACCACGGTCTGAACTTCGTATGCCAATCCTTCATACTCTGCACGCACTTGTGCCAGCAGCATCGCGAAGTCATTCTGGATCTGATGGATCGCTTCTCCCGGCACGACCCGCCGATCGACATCAATCACGCATTGATCCGGGATGATATTGGCCGCGGTTCCGCCACGAATGGTGTTAACGCTGCAAACCGCCGGCCCCGTCAGATCGTGCTGAGCTGACAATGAGGGGATATACCGGCATTCAATGGCGTCAACGATCCGAATCATCATGCTGATTGCGGATCGGCCCATGTGTGGCACGGAAGAATGCGCAGCCAGACCATGGGTCATTACTTTCCATCGTACCAGGCCGTTATGAGCCACCACCGGGTGCAGTTCGGTCGGTTCACCGACGATCACAGCCGCGGGCGTCCAACCAAGGGCGGGGGCATCCTGTTGGATGAAATGCCTGATCCCATGCATCCCCACCTCTTCATCCACACTCAACAGCAACGCGATGTTGTGGG
>CAZJCN010000322.1:0-3387 GCA_964544195.1 uncultured Phycisphaeraceae bacterium
TGTATCCTGATCTGCCATCGGATACTCAAAGATTCTTTTTGTTAGGCGCTCTAAAAAGGTTTCAGCAAGATCAAGGTTCGACACCATCTGCGTGCTGACCGTGCCGGGTTTCACGACGCCGGGCCAACGAACGATCAACGGTGTCTTCAAAGACGGCTCGTACATCCAACGCTTGTCATACCACCCGTGCTCCCCCACGTACCAGCCCTGATCGGAGGAATACACCACGATCGTGTTATCAGCCAGCCCCGCCTCGTCGAGATAATCCAGCACCCGGCCGATGTTGTCATCCACCGCTGCGACACAACGCAGGTAGTCCTTGATATAGCGTTGATACTTCCACCGGATCAGGTCTTTGCCCTTGAGGTCGGCTTGGCGGAAAGCATCGTTCTTCGGTCCATACGCGGCATTCCATGCCTTGGCCTGTTCAGGGGTCAGGCCCTTGCGTTCGTCCAGCTTCAGGTCGTGTTCGTTCAGATGTTCGGCGATCGTCATCTCCTGCATGCGCGCAGCCGTGCCCCGACCCGTGTAGTCATCGAACAGAGTCTCCGGCTCCGGGATGGTGACGTCGTCGTACATCGTCAGATGATCCGGCCCGGGCTCCCACGGCCGATGAGGCGCCTTGTGCTGGTACATCAGCACAAACGGTCGATCAGGGTCGCGTTTTCGCTTCAGCCAGTCCAACGCCAGGTCCGTGATGATATCCGTAGCATATCCTTCGATACGCACCTCGGTCCCGTTGTCGATGAACCGCGGGTTGTAGTACAACCCCTGCCCGATCAAGACCTGCCAATGGTCAAACCCCGTCGGGTCACTCTTGAGATGCCACTTGCCCACGATCGCGGTCTGGTAACCGGCGTCATGCAGCATCTTGATGAAGGTCGGCTGGCTCCCGTCGAACGTGTCCTTGTTCGTGAAAAACCCGTTCTTGTGGCTGTACTTGCCGGTCAGGATCGTCGCCCGGCTGGGGCCGCAGATGGAATTGGTTACCAGACAGTTATCAAACCGCATCCCCTCCCGTGCCAGTCGATCGATATTCGGCGTCTGATTGATCACCGACCCGTAAGCGCTGATCGCCGCCGAGGCGTGATCATCAGTGAAAATAAAGAGGATGTTCGGCCTTGTCCCTGTGTTTCCAGACGTGTCGGCTTGCGTAATCGACACGACATACACAGAAACCATCAAAACGAGCAGCAAAGAGATGGATGAACCTCGATTGAACATATGCAGCCCCCTGAATGGGTTATGAAAGGTGTGGGCCAACAGATGATACCAGAATCGAGCCGTTCATAAAGGGCCCGAAGTCGGGTTCTTAACCATAAAAAATCCACTCTTACTCCCTGCTGCCGTACCTCTGCGCAAGCAAGATCGTAATTATCTATTATGTCCGCCCGCCGTAATCGGTGGTCAGCAGGAAACATACCATGCAGTCAATATTATTACACGACGGTTGGCGTCTCTACGCCGTGGATGGCCT
This sequence comes from uncultured Phycisphaeraceae bacterium, assembly GCA_964544195.1. Lineage (GTDB taxonomy): Bacteria > Planctomycetota > Phycisphaerae > Phycisphaerales > Phycisphaeraceae > CAZJCN01. Next base: position 1,478 of record CAZJCN010000322.1, read on the forward strand.
TGACCATGTTCCACAGAATATTAAGGAAATTCTCACCAATATCGGCATACCCGCGCAGGTTCCGGGCTGTGTGCATACAGACCTCATGGCCGCTGACCTGCTGCCCGATCCTTACGTCGGCATGAACGAACACGAGCAGGTCTGGGTCCGCCACGTGACCTGGCAGTATCGGCTTGCTTTCCGTACTGATCCGTCCGACCTCGATGCAGAACATCTCGACCTGGTCTGCGAAGGTCTGGATACCTGCGCCACCGTCTGTGTCAATGGTAAGGAAATCGCCCAGACCCAGGACATGTTCCTGCCTTATCGCTTCAGTGTGAAAGATGTGCTTGTCAGTCATGACAACACACTATCGATCACTTTCAAGCCGGCTCTGACCTATGCCGAACAAATGCGGGACAGGCTCGGCAGCCTGCCTTTGGGCGGCGGCAGCGATACCCAGCGCTACCCGTTCAACATGATCCGCAAGATGGCGTGCAACTTCGGCTGGGATTGGGGGCCGGTACTGACCACCGCCGGGATCTACCGCCCCATCTATCTGCACACGTGGAATACCGCTCGCATCAAGTCCGTGCGTCCCGCGGTCATCCGAGCAGAAGAACAAGCGGCTGAAATAAATCTGAATGTCGACACCTCGGCGGACGGGCCATCATCTGAAAACATCGGTGTTCATTATGAACTCTGCTCCCCCACAGGTGACACCGTATCCAAAGACAGCACCCGGGTCCCGGCCGGCCAAACCGCACACTGGCATGTGCGGGTCAACCACCCCCAACGATGGTGGCCCGTCGGATACGGCAAACAACCCCTGTATACACTCAAGATCGTGTTGACCGATACGCAAGGCCGAACGATCGACGAAAAGCAAACCCGCCTGGGCTTACGCACCACCGAATTGGTCACGCAGGACGAGCAAGGCAAGCCCACTTTTCATCTCCGCATCAACGGCCGGCGCATCTACTGCAAGGGTGCCAACTGGATCCCGGACGACTGTTTCCCGCACCGGGTCACCCATGAACGCTACCGTCAACGCATCACACAGGCACGCGATGCCAACATGAACATGCTGCGCGTCTGGGGCGGCGGCTTGTACGAGACGGACGATTTCTACGATATCTGCGATGAGCTGGGCATCCTTGTCTGGCAGGACTTTCTCACCGCCTGCGCTGCCTATCCCGAAGAGCCGCCATTCCCTGAACTTTTTGAACAAGAAGCGAGGCATCATGTCGCCCGTCTTGCATCACACCCGAGCCTGGCCCTTTGGAACGGCGGTAACGAATGTATCTGGGCCGCGTTCGATTGGGGACCGGACTGGAATGCCTTGCTAAATCAGAACACAAGGGGCTGGGGCCTGGGTTACTGGTTGGACATCTTCCCCAAAACAATCGCGGAACTGGACCCGTCCCGACCTTACTGGGCCAACAGCCCATATTCGGGTTCACTGGACGTACACCCCAACAGCGAAGAGGCCGGTAACTGCCATCACTGGGATGTCTGGAACGGCCACGGGGAATATGACAACTACCTTCTGCACCGCCCCCTGTTTGCCTCCGAGTTCGGGTTCCACGGCCCGCCGACCTGGCCCACTCTGGATCGGTCCATCCCCGCCACCGACCGCTTCTGGAACTCCCCAGCCATGATTCTGCACAACAAGCAGGAAGCCGGGCAGGATCGAGCTGACAGGTTGATCCGCTTGTACTTCAATCTGCCCGAAGACGCCGACTTCAATGACTGGCTGTTCCTGGCGCAACTCAATCAGGCCCGCGCCATGCAGCTTGGGTGTGAATGGTTCCGATCCTTGTCGCCCCGAAACAGCGGCGCCCTGTATTGGCAATTGAACGATTGCTGGCCCGTCGCAAGCTGGTCCGCGATCGACGGCGACGGCCGACCCAAGCCCCTGTGGTACGCGA
>CAZJCN010000323.1:0-3380 GCA_964544195.1 uncultured Phycisphaeraceae bacterium
AATCCAGCCGGACCGCCGCGACGCGTTTCTCCGGCGACGGCATGATTATCGCCACCCCTTCCGGGTCCACCGCCTACAACCTCGCCGCCGGCGGCCCCATCGTCAGCCCCGGCGTGGCGGCGCTGTCCATCACGCCGATCTGTCCGCAGTCGTTGGCGTTCCGTCCGCTGGTCGTTCATGCGGAGAATCCCGTCTGGTTGGCGCTGCACAGCGTCAACCCCGGGACCACGCTCGTGATCGACGGGCAGGAATCGTTCAAGCTACAAGTCGGGCAACAGGTCCGCATCACCCGCCATACCTGCACGGTACGACTGATCCACAATCCGGATTACAATTACTGGTCGATGCTTGCGGAGAAAATGCAGTGGGCCGCACGCCCGCGCAGAGATTGATGCAAAATTCAACCCTCGATAGGTCAGTTACATCAAAGGAGTCACGATGTCACGTCAGATCAATGTCGCGCTGATCGGATCCAAGTTCATGGGCCGGACTCACTCCAACGCTTATCTCAAGGCCCCGATGCACTTCGACCTGCCCATCGTCCCGGTGATGCACACCATCGCCGCCCGGGATCGGGCTGACCTCGAACGCTTTGCTCCGCGTTGGCGTTGGCAGCATTTCACCACACGCTGGCAGGACGTGATCGAAAACGACGAGATCGGCCTCGTTGACGTCGGCACCCCCAACAACGTTCACCGCGACATGGCCGTCGCCGCGCTCGAAGCCGGCAAACACGTCGCCTGCGAAAAGCCCTTGGCCAACACCCTCGACAACGCTCGGGAGATGGTCAAGGCCGCCAAAAAAGCCGCCAAGGGCAAGAACAAGTGCAAGACCTTCGTCTGGTACAACTACCGCCGATGCCCCGCGCTGGCGCTGGCTTATCAACTGGCCCGGGCGGGACGGCTCGGCAGGATCTATCACGTCCGCTGTTTCTACCTCCAGGATTGGGCCGGGCCGGACACCCCGATGCTCTGGCGCTTCCAGGGCAACGTCGCCGGCTCCGGGTCACTCGGTGACCTTTGCGCTCACTCCATCGACGCCGCACGCTTCGTCACCGGCGATGAGATCGCCGAAGTCAACGGTGCCGTCATGAAAACCTTCATCAAGGAACGGGTCGTCATCGCCGGCGACGCCGGGGGTGAGATCTCCGGCCGGGGAGCCAAGACCTCCCGCAAGAAGGCCAGATCCACCGTCGATGACGCCGTCGTCTTCACCGCTCAGTTCAAGGGCGGCGCCGTCGCCACCTTCGAAGCCACCCGGCTCTCCACCGGCGACAAGAACGCCAACCGCATCGAGGTCCACGGAGACAAGGGAGCCATCCGTTTCGACTTCGAACGCATGTGCGAGCTGCAGTGGTACGACGCCACCCTGCCCGAAACCGAGCAGGGCTGGTCCACCATCAACGTCTCCGGCCCGGGTCATCCCTACGCCGACGCATGGTGGCCCGCCGCCCACGCCATCGGCTACGAGCACTCGTTCATCAACCAGGCCGCGGACATCTGCTTCGCCCTCGCCGGCAAAAAGCCCATCGTCCCGCTGCCCGATTTCGAGGACGCCTACCAGACCCAGCGCGTGCTCGAAGCCGTCACGCTCAGCGCGAAAAACCGGACCCCGATCAAGCTCAGCGAGGTGAAATAAGACCGGCCGAACAACGTCGGCCCGACATCAGAAACGCCCTCGATAGGATTCGAACCTATGACCTATGCTTTAGGAAAGCATTGCTCTATCCAGCTGAGCTACGAGGGCTTGATTGCGGGTGGTGCCCACGGCTACTAGCCTAACAAACGTCGCGGGTGGATGAAAGCCGCCGGGGTCGCGGTTCAGCAGGTACGCGAAACCCCAAGTGGCAGGGCGTTTTCGTTTTTCCCTCACCCCGTGGAACCAAAGCCATCGGGCCGGGCGTTTCTATCTATGAAAGACCGTCGGGACAACCCGAACAACCCCACCGGCCGGGATCAGGCCCTGCATCGTTTCAAAGACGAGGCCTACCCGCTCCTGCCGGCTCTGTTGCGGGTTGCCCGTATCCTCACCGGCGACACACACCGCGCCGAGGACCTGGTACAGGAAACCATGCTTCGCGCCGTCCGACACATCGAAACCTACCAGCCTGGCACACACATGAAAGCCTGGCTGATGACCATCCTGCGCCGCGCTCATATCGACCTGCTCCGCAAAGACAGCCGCCAGCCTGACGCCGATTCCCTCGACGCACTCCAGCACGACCCTCAAGCCACGGCACCGGCATCCCCGGCCCACGACACGCACCCGGCCTGGCAGCGCCCCGACGATCTGCTCGAACGCATCGACGACCCCACGCTCATCCAGGCACTCCGGTCCCTGCCTGACGCCATGCGTTGGGTGCTGCTGCTGGTCGATGTCGAGCAACTCTCCGTCAGCGACGCCGCCGCTGCACTCGAGGTTCCACCCGGAACCATCAAGTCACGCGCCAGCCGGGCCCGGGCCTTGCTACGCGAACGCCTGTTGCCGTTGGCCCAGGAAAAAGGTTGGCTGACAACCCCCGTGGGAGATGCGTGATGGACCCCACACAACGCGACCAACTCGACGCCGCCACCGCCCGTCGTCTCGCCAAACTCGCCGGGCACGACCCGGACATCTCCGCGCTCAAACAGAAGCTGGACGCCGCGCTCGCCCAGTCCGACATCAAGGAAAGATATCCCACCGAGCCCACCCGTAACACCCGTTCGTATCCGTTCCATCGGTACCTCAAGCCGATCACCAGCCTCGCCGCCGTCCTGGCGCTGACCCTCACCGCGCTTTGGCTCGTCAACCTCAACACCCCCAGCGCCACCGCCGCCGCCATCGACCTCGTTCAACTGCACCGCGACATTACCGCCGGCCGAATCGCCATGGTCCCCGTCCGATCCACCGAGCAGGCAAACCGCTGGATCGCCTCCCAGCAGGCCGATGCCCCCGCGCTGCCCAAATCCATCAACGCCGACGCCGTCCGTTCCTGCTGTCTCACCGACGTCCAGGGCAGACTCGTCGCCGTGGCCTTGATCCGCCACGGCCAAGCCGACGTCACCCTCGTCGTCGCCGAGGCTCCCGGCTTCGCCGTCCCCATGGGAAAAACCTACCGCATCCATGACCGAACACTCCACGCCCACGAGATCGACGGCATCAACATGGTCATGACCAGTCGTGACAACCGCTGGCTCTGCGTCATGGGCGACCTCGATCAGGACTCCCTCGCCGACCTCGCCGCTCAGATCGAGTTCTGACCTCCCGAAACTCCCGAACGCGATGTCGATGAACGAAGGACCGACTGTAATCGTACCGATACATGGAACCGGCACGACCGCCCGGCTATAATCACACCGCTCTTTGACAACTGGGGCCGACTGGTATCGACCGGACAGGGA
>CAZJCN010000324.1:0-3359 GCA_964544195.1 uncultured Phycisphaeraceae bacterium
CCTGCAGGACACGGACGATGCGCTCAAAGCCCATGCCGGTGTCGACGTGTTTGGCGGGTAACGGGGTGAGCTTGCCGTCGGTGCCGCGGTTGAACTGGATAAAGACGAGGTTCCAGACTTCGACTACATCATCCTGGCCGTCGGCGTTGACGAGCTTGCCGCCGCTGAGGTCAGGCGTGCGGTCGTAGTGGATCTCGGAGCAAGGCCCACAGGGGCCGGTGTCGCCCATCTCCCAGAAGTTGTCTTTCTTGTTGCCGGGATGGACCCGTTCGGGGGGCAGGTAGCGGAGCCAGAGATCACGGGCTTCGAGGTCGGGTTCCAGGCCTTCGCTGTCATCCCCTTCGAAGTACGTGGCGTGAAGACGGTTGGGATCGATCCCCCAGACCTCGGTGAGCAACTGCCAGGCCCAGTCGATGGCTTCCTTCTTGAAGTAGTCGCCGAAGGACCAGTTCCCGAGCATCTCGAAGAAGGTGTGGTGGTAGGTGTCCTTGCCGACGTCTTCGAGGTCGTTGTGCTTGCCGCCGGCCCGGATGCACTTTTGCGTATCCGCGGCACGCGGGTACGGGGGCTGTTCGGTGCCGAGGAAGTACGGCTTGAACTGGTTCATCCCGGCGTTGGTAAACAGCAGCGTCGGGTCGTCGTGCGGGACAACCGGGCTGGACGGGACGATGGTGTGCCCGCAGCGGTCGCGGAAAAAATCGAGGAACTGCTGACGGATTTCGTTGGCGGTCGGCATGGCTTGGGGTCCGTGGGAAGCCGGGCGTTATCCGGGCGTGCCCGGCCGGTCAATAAAGCTGGCAAGTATAGCGGATGGGGTTTATACGAACCAAGAAACGGCCGGTTCCGGGTGATAGTTGCATAACCGGTCGGGGTGTAGACAATGGGCCTCGGCTAGGCCAAGGCAGTGTGTCGGGCCGGCCCCCCACCGCGAACACCCGGAGCAGAGCCGGTATGGCGTCCGTATGTTTCTACTTCCAGATGCATCAGCCCCGCCGGCTGAGGCGTTACAGCGTATTCGACGCCGACGCGGATTATTTTGATACCCACCGTAATCGTCACATCGTCCGAAAGATCGCCAACAAGTGCTACCTCCCAGCTACACGGTTGATGCTCAACCTGATCCGCAAGCATGAGGGAGAGTTCCGTATCGGTTTCTCGATGACGGGATGCCTGATCGAGCAGCTAAGAGAGTACGCCCCCGAGGTGCTCGACCTGTTCAGGGATATGGTGGACACCGGGTGCTGCGAGTTCCTGGCCGAGACCTATCACCACAGCCTGGCGTTTCATTACAGCAAAGACGAGTTCAACCAGCAGGTAGACCTGCACACACGCCTGATCGAAGACCAGTTCGGCCAAACGCCTTCGGTGTTCCGTAACACCGAGTTGATCTACAACAATGAGCTGGCGGATCACGTGGCGTGGATGGGCCGGTTCACGGGCGTATTGGCTGAGGGCGTGGAGTCGGCCTTGCAGGGACGAACACCCAACCGGCTGTACACCCCCCCCGATCAACCTCACCTGCCGGTCCTGCTGCGTAATTACCGCCTGTCGGATGACATCGCCTTCCGTTTCAGCAACCGGGCGTGGAGCGAATGGCCGTTGACCGCGGAGAAATACGCCGACTGGCTCGCTCATTCCGTCGAGCAGGGCGAGACGGTCAACCTGTTCATCGATTACGAAACGCTGGGCGAACACCAATGGGAAGAAACCGGGATCTTTGACTTCATGTCCGCATTGCCTCAGCAGGTGCTGGACCGTGGCCTGGGTTTCTTCACGCCCAGCGAAACGATCGAATACTACGAGCCGGCAGGCGTGTATGACGTCCGGGCCATGACGTCCTGGGCGGATACCGAACGCGACCTGAGCGCCTGGATGGGCAACGCCATGCAATCCAGTGCCTTGCAGGAACTGTACCGGCTGGAAGCGACGATCAAGAAAACCGGGGACCCGAAACTGCTCGCCGACTGGCGGATGCTGACGACCAGTGACCACTTCTATTACATGTGCACGAAGTTCTTCGCTGACGGTGACGTGCACAAGTATTTCAACCCCTACGAATCACCCTACGACAGCTACATCAACTACATGAACGTGCTGGACCACCTGCGCAGCCGGGCCGCGACGGCGTCACCGGCATGATCGGACGTGTTATCAGAGATTACCGACCAATCTCATTCAGTGAAGATCGCCCCTCTCCCTGCAGTATCAGATCGGCCATGTAATCCGAGATGATCGGCAGGAACAGGGTGATGGTGTAGTGCGTGGCTTCCACCATGGTGTGGTGCTTCTCATCCAGCCCGATGGTGTCAACGAGTGCCTGACGACTGGCAGGCGGGATCGTCTGGTCCTGTCGCGCCGAGATCAACCATGTCCTTTCGGGATCGAGCCGATGTACGAAATGCAAGGGCTCCACCGGGTCGAGCAGTTGGCGCATCGTTTCGTCCTGATACCCCTTCCGCTCAAGAGCCTGCCGAAGATACCTCGCGTCATGTAAACCCTCACGCAGCGTGGTGTATCCGTCTCCACCACTGATCAGCAACACGACCGGATCGAATCGTCGGTCTATCGCGCCAACCGTCGCAGCCACGAACCCGCCGAGGCTCGTGCCTTGGATAGCGATCGGTTCCGGGGCGATGTTGGGCAGAGCCCGTATGGCGTCATACGCACGCAGGCTGTCCGCCACGGCCTGGGCACCGTGTTCAAGAGCCGTGACACCCGGGTGTCGTTCCGGTGCATAGCGACGTGACCCATACCCCGGCAGTTCAAGAACCAATGCGTGGATCCCCTTTGCCTTGAAGTACCCGGCAATCTGCCGTGCCACCACCATGCGCGGGTGCAGGGAGTGGATGAGCAACACCGCCGGTGCCTCGATGGCTTGGCCGTTCCTGTCACGGGCCGCGTACCACTGAAGCGTGACGGTATCCAGCACCTCACGCCCGGATGGCTTGGGAGAAGGAAACCGAACCAGCGCATCATACGGCTGGTCGGGCGTCGCCAGACATACTACTTCGAACCCGGATGACTTCCACGATAGCGATTCTAACAAGACCTCGGCTTCCGCCCGATCATCGCTCCAGTTACGATCCGTATCGTGTGCTTTGAAGGTGGCAAGTAAACGTGTTTCATTCTCAGGAATCTGAGTGTGGCTTTCTTTCGTACTGACGGACAGGATATCAGGCGATAAATCTTCAGCGCTCGCTTCGGCCAGACACAGCAACTGGCCGACGGCCGTCAACAGCCACAAACACACAAGCAAATGGTTAGTGAAATGGAAACGCTTGGCTGACATGGCATTCTATGGTACTCTAGGCTCCGTCTCAAAACCTATTGTACCGCCAGTTTCAGGTAACGTTGGATGA
>CAZJCN010000325.1:0-3299 GCA_964544195.1 uncultured Phycisphaeraceae bacterium
GTGATGCACCACTTCATCGACTGGCTCAAGCCCGCCGATCGGGCCGGGGCGGACATCGTCATCACGGGCCACACACATGAGATCGTTAACCAGACGCATGACGGCGTGCTGTACCTGAATCCCGGTGAGTGCTGCGGCTGGGTCAACGACCGCTGCACGGTCATGCTGCTGGATATGGACAAGATGAAGGCGGACGTGATCGACCTCGCGGGGTAGTCTTCCCGGAGGCACCAGGAAAGATGTATGCTGCCGCTGTCCACGCGGTGTCGAAAGCCTTGTGTTTCCCTTCCCCTTCGCAGACGCTAAACTACCGCAAATCCAGCCTGTCTGCTGGATCCGTCACCCACCCCCAGACGTACGTAAATCATGCCAAAACGCGACGATATCCGCACAATCCTCATCATCGGCTCGGGGCCGATCGTCATCGGGCAGGGCTGTGAGTTCGACTACTCCGGGACGCAGGCCTGTAAGGCCCTGAAGGAAGAGGGCTACCAGGTCGTACTGGTCAACTCCAACCCGGCGACGATCATGACCGATCCGCAGTTCAGCGATCGGACCTACATTGAGCCGATCACGCCCGAGACGATCACCAAGATCATCGAGAAGGAAAAGGACGGCCCCTATCACATCGACGCGCTGCTGCCGACGCTCGGCGGGCAGACGGCGTTGAATTGTGCCTGCGCTCTTTATGACGCCGGCGTGCTGGAAAAACACGGAGTCGAAATGATCGGGGCGTCCCGGGAGGTGATCTACCGAGCGGAGGATCGACAACAGTTCAAGGACATCGTCGAGTCGATCGGGCTGAAGTGTCCCAAGGCCGGCGTCGCCAATTCGATGGACGAAGCCTACGAGATTCTTGAAGAGGTGGGGTTGCCCGCGATCATCCGGCCGGCGTTCACGCTCGGTGGGACCGGCGGGGGCGTGGCCTACAATCGCGAGGAGTTTGCCGACATCGCCAAGCGCGGGCTCGACGCCTCGATGAACCACCAGATCCTCATCGACCAGTCCCTGCTCGGATGGAAGGAATACGAGCTGGAGGTGATGCGGGACCACGACGACAACGTCGTCATCATCTGCTCGATCGAGAACGTGGATGCGATGGGGGTTCACACCGGCGATTCGATCACGGTCGCACCGGCCCAGACGCTGACGGACAAGGAATACCAGTACCTACGAGACGCCTCCTGCGCCATCATCCGTGCGGTCGGGGTGGAAACCGGTGGGTCCAATATCCAGTTCGGGGTCAACCCGGACAACGGCGACGTGGTTGTCATCGAGATGAACCCCCGTGTGTCACGCTCCAGCGCGCTGGCCAGCAAGGCCACCGGGTTCCCGATCGCCAAGATCGCGGCCAAGCTGGCGGTGGGTTATTCGCTGTGGGAGCTGCCCAACGACATCACCGGCAAGACGGTCGCCTGTTTCGAGCCGACCATCGACTACGTGGTGACCAAGATTCCGCGATGGACCTTCGAGAAGTTCCCCGATGCCGACGAAACCCTGACCACGCAGATGAAATCCGTCGGCGAGGCGATGTCGATCGGACGGACGTTCAAGGAGAGCCTGCAGAAAGGCATCCGCTCGATGGAGGTCAAGCGTTTCGGCTTGGGGCTGGACGCCAACGATAAATGGCTTAACGCCAAGCGAGGCGTCAAGAACGCCGACGGCTCCGACGTCGAATGGCCGATCGACGAAACCAAGCTCAATCGCAAGCTGACCGTACCCTCGCAGGGTCGGCTGTATTACGTCCGCTACGCGTTCAAGATGGGCTGGTCGATCGACCGGGTCTACGAAGCGACGAAGATCGATCGCTGGTTCCTCGATCAGATCAAGCAGCTGGTGGATTTCGAAGATGTGTTGTGTGGCTACGAGAAGCTTGAGGATGTGCCGCGCGACGTCTTGTTCCAGGCCAAGCAACTGGGTTATTCCGACCCGCAGTTGGCGAATCTGTACTTGGGCAAGATCAGCACGGAAACGATCCTGAAGGTCAGATCCCACCGCAAGTCGCTGGGCATTGATCCGGTGTACAAGCTGGTGGACACCTGTGCTGCGGAGTTTGAGGCCGAGACACCATATTACTACTCGACATACGAAACGCCGATCCGCCGGCTGGATCATGACGCTGAGCAATTGGTTACCGACGACGAGGTGCGCGTCAGCGATCGAAAGAAAGTGGTCATCCTCGGCGGTGGACCGAACCGTATCGGCCAAGGGATCGAGTTCGATTATTGCTGTGTGCAGGCTGCTTTTGCCGCGGATGAGCTGGGTTACGAATCCGTCATGGTCAACTCGAACCCCGAAACCGTTTCGACCGACTATGATACCTCCGACCTGCTCTTCTTCGAGCCTTTGACACTCGAAGACGTCCTGAATATCTGCGAACGACTCAACGGCGGGGCGTTTGATGATCCCAACGCGAAAAACTTGTTGCACGGTGTCGTCGTGCAGTACGGCGGTCAGACGCCTTTGAACCTGGCGCACGGCTTGGAAAAGGCCGGCATCCCGATCATCGGGACCAGTGTCGATTCGATCGATCTGGCGGAAGACCGCGAACGATTCAGTGCCCTGATCAAACAGTTGGGTATCAAGCAGCCCGCCAACGGGATCGCCTACAACCCCGACGAAGCGATCCGCATCGCCAACGAGATCGGATACCCGGTGCTGGTGCGTCCGAGTTTCGTGCTGGGTGGTCGCGCGATGGCAACAGTGTATGACGACGACCAGCTCCGTCATTACATGCTGATCGCGCTGGGGGCTTCCGATCTGGCTGACCAACCGATCCTGATCGATCAGTTCTTGGCCGAGGCCGTCGAATGTGATGTCGACGTGGTTGGCGATTACGGCTCGGATCCCCGCGTAACCGTCTCTGATACCCGGGCGCTTGTCTGCGGCGTGATGGAACACATTGAAGAAGCGGGTATCCACTCCGGCGACTCGGCGTGCGCAATCCCGCCTTATTCCCTCCCGGGCGAGGTGGTGGACGAGATCAAGACGATGTCTCGCGAGCTGGCCGAAGCTCTGAAGGTTCGCGGATTGATGAACGTGCAGTGGGCGGTGCGTCGGCCCGGCCCGGACCGGGACAAGCACGAAATCTACGTCATCGAGGTCAACCCTCGGGCTTCCAGAACCGTGCCATTTGTCAGTAAAGCGTGTGGCATGCCGTGGGCGCGGATCGCAGCCAAGGTGATGATCGAGAAACAGCTCAGCGATCTCGGTGTCACCGACGAGGTCGTGCCCAACCACACGTCGGTCAAGGAATCGGTCTTCCCGTTCAGCAAGTTCCCCGGCGTGGACGTGATCCT
>CAZJCN010000326.1:0-3257 GCA_964544195.1 uncultured Phycisphaeraceae bacterium
ATGGGTTGTTCCTGTTGCGGCCCGCCGTCGGCCGGGTCGATGACCAGCCACAGCTCCTGATCGGCCTGGCGGTATTCGATACGGACCAGGTCGCCTTGAGGGTTCAGCAGGGTCAGGTAGTAGCTTTCAATGGTGGAGCCGTCGGGCAGGAGCACGACGGGGGGATTGTCGGTCGGGTCTTCGAGCAGGGGGCCATGGGCGGTGCTGGTCCGTACCAGCGTGAGCAGACGGTTGATGACCATGCGGGTGGCGGTCTGCGTGCTGGCGGATTCTGCGGCGGCGGCGTAGGCCTGGAAGCTGGCGTCAATGGCCACCATCGTCGCGGTCAGCAGCACAGACATGATCGCCAGCGCAATGAGCATCTCTACCAGCGACAGGCCGGCGGATCGGGGATGCTTTTGTTTGTGGTGTTGCGTTACTGGCACGCTCATGCTCCAAGCTCGTGGTGTTGGTCAAGTGGCCTGTTTATTGCCCACCCTCTCGGTAAGTAGCGAAGTTGGGGGTCAGGTCGATATGACCGAGGATCCCATCGGGCAGCGGCAACGTTGGGTCGTAACGGACCTGGATCACGCCGATGCCGTTGGCGGGCAGTTCGGATTCAAGATCGCCGCTGGCCTTGGCGAAGTAGCCCAGCGTGGTGTTGAACTGCGGGCTGGTTTCGCCGAGTACCGGACCGGTATTGCTGACCGGTTCGAACGTCGTCAGCAGGGTGCCGATGATCTTGACCTGGCCGCGCATATCGATCAGGCCGGCGACGATTGTGCCGCTCATCTCGACGGTTTCCTGGATGTCGTCCGGTGCGATGAACGTACCCATTTCAATAGAGAAGTGGGGCGCCAGCAATGTGCTGCGACGAAACAGCTCTTTCTCCGAGCTGGTCAACGGGCTGTCGAGAATAAATCGGGTGGTTCCCGTGAACGACAGCTTGTTTCTGACGTGCGTGTATTCATCCGGCGATTCCGTGACGATCGAACCGTTGAACGTGCAATCGTCGAACCGGATATTGTTGGAGACGGTTTTGGTGTCAGCGACTTCCACGCCGTCGACCATCGCGGTCCGGTCCGGGTGCTTGAGCGTGCCGTCGGCTTCCTGCATGCCGGCGTAGTTGAAGTTCGGGTCGCTGTTGTCGGTGGCGGTGTCGATGAAGGTGACACCGATGAACGTGCAGTTGCGGAACAACGCGTTGGTGCCCCGCGGGATCAGCACGTTGTCGAAGGTGATGTTCTCATAGACCGGGCGTTCGTAGTACTCATAAGGGTACGCTGCGCCGTATGGAACCGCTTCGGTCACCGTGCCGGAGGGTGCCCCGGCCTGTGAGGCGAAGTTGTTATTCGCCATGGCTCGGAACGAAGCGACGTTGAAGTCGCTGGGCTCGAATTCGTGAATCTTATCGGTGTCAGCGTTGAACGTCAGCGGGTCTTCGCCGAAGTCGGGATGGATCGGCCCCTGGAAGTAGTCCTGGTAAGCGCCGTCCGCGCCGCCCGGACCATCGGGGTCAGCCGCGCCGTCTTCCCAGCTCTCCTTGGTAGCTGCGATATAGACTTCGCCGCGGACCTTGGCGTAACGGTCGTACTCGTCGATGAAGCCGTCGTTGTACCCTTCCCGGTTGGGGTTGCCGAACGTGTCGATCAGGCGCAGTAACTGCTGATGGTCGATTTCTGACCCGGACGGATCAATCTCGGCGAGGCTGACTTTTAGGTCGGCGTTCGTGTCGTACTGGGCCATGAAAAAGTCGAAGTCGTCGATGTAGCCGTCCTGGTCGTAGTCATACTGGGCCGGGTCTGTCAGGCCGTCTGTCTCGGTCGCGCTGGCGAGATTGATCCGGTTGTCGCCGTCGGCGTCGTTGGTGATCAGCGTGTTCTTGAACAGGTCGAGGTTGGCGTCCAGCGCGGCGTCCAGTCCGCGGAAATCACTTTCCATCTGGATCGGGTGGCCGTTTTCCAGGTGGGTTTCCATGAAGGTGGACCCGACCGGGCCTTCGATCATCACGTTTCGGCCGATCATGATCCGGCTCTTGGAAAGCAGTGCGAAACGGATCTTCTTTTCAAGCTGAAAATCCATGGTGACGGAGCGGAAGATCCGCGATCCGACCGGGCCGTCGCCGGCGGTCACCGTGATCCGGATCCATTGCGGACCCAACGGATTGAGGTTGGACACCGGCGGGTCCATCTCGGAATAGGGGGGGCGCTGATAAACGGCGTCGTCGTAATTCTCCCCGGCCAACGGGTGAGGCTCGAACACCGCGCTGAAACTCGGCTGTCCCGGTCCGACCGGGATCTCAGGGAGGATCAGTTTGTTCCCGTCGATGTACGGGGTGTTGCCCTGCTGGTACTGGAAGTCGGCTGCGAGCAGATCGCGGAGCTGGGTTCGGACCTCGGTCCAGAGGGTGTCTGCCAGTTCCGGGTTGATCTCACCTTCTCGGATTTTGATCCCCGGGGTGCCGGCGGAGGGGTCGCCTTGGGTGACCTGGTTGATCCGGTAGATCAGGAACCGCATGCCCGTTTCAGCGGCTGCGAGAGAACGGTTGATCTTCAGCGAGCTGTCTGCGGTCGTCAGGTTGCCCTGCGCGACGATCGCCATCGCCGCCGCCAGTGACGAGAAGATCACCAGGAACATCATGGCCAGGATCGCGCCCACGCCTTGCTCACGGACACGCCGGTTCATGTTGTTGGGTTTCATGGTCATCTTCACTCACTCCGGGCCCCACTACACGGAACTTTTGCAAATGCAGACCGTCATAAGATCTGCCGAATCGTTTGCGTCCACCGTTATTCGCCGATCACCCATGTCAACGTGGTGACCGTGTTGGCTTCCGGATCGTTGGGGCCTTGGTACATCACGTTCACCGTCACCCGCAGCATCGGGGTGGTGCCCAGTGGGATCGGCACGGTGGAGGCGATGTCGGTTTCCCACACGCTTTCAACCATCACGTGTTGAGACCAGCCTTCCATGTCCGGGATCGGTCTGCGAAGGGCGTCGATCGGCGGGTCGAACGTCACGCCGACGTAGTTGCCCGCTCCGTCCGGTACGCCGGCGAAATCGTCCAAATCGTCGTAGTCGTCGACCGAATCTTCTCCAGGCTCGGGGCCAACGAAGCTTTTGCCGGTGATCGGATCGGCGACCGGCATGGGCAGCGTCAGCTCGCGGATCTCGTTGGCGAGCAGCATGGCGGTGCCTGATCGCTGCGCCCAGTCGTTCTTCTGGTGGTAAGCCTGTTGCGCGGCGACGATCGAAAGCACGCCGGTGCCCACGATCAC
>CAZJCN010000327.1:0-3237 GCA_964544195.1 uncultured Phycisphaeraceae bacterium
CTTTCCCCGTCATCAAAGACGGGGCCCCATTGAAGCCGGATGCGGAGAAGTCGGGCCGCAGCACGTGGACCAAGGCGGAACTGACGTTCGACACGCTCGACGCGGCCCATCAGCGCGGGTTGACACTGCTCGCTAATCAGCCAGACCGAATCGATGCGTTGATGTTCGTCGGTCGGCAGAGGGCGCTGATGTACCGCATGATGATCTGCACCGGCCTGCGCAAGAGTGAACTTGCCAGCATCACCATGGGGCAGACCCATCTCGATGGCCAGTAACCATGCCTCGAACTACTGGCCAAGGACGAGAAGGCAGGTCGGGGGACGATGATCCCGCTGCGGGCGGACCTGGTTGATGCACTGCACGCACACATCGACGAGCTGCAGGCACGCGCTGATACAAAGGCGCTCCGGCACGACACGCACCTGTTCCCGATGCCCAAGGACATGATCCGCGTGTTCGACCTCGACCTTGCCGCCGCCAGCATTCCCAAGCACGACGAACGGGACCGGGTGGTCGATCTGCACGCCCTTCGCCACACGTTCGGCACCCACCTCGCCCGGGCGGGTGTCGCCCCGCGCGTCGCCATGGCTGCGATGCGGCACAGCAGTCTCGAACTCACGATGAACGTCTACACCGACCCGGCCCTGCTCGATGTTGCCGGTGCTGTCGAGGCACTGCCTGCCTTCGGTACGCCAGCAGACTCGGATCAGTCCCTCTCCGTGGCGGGATAGGCCCACGCCAGTCCTTGCACGAAACCTTGCACGTCGGAACCGTGCGCTGGTACGAATCCTTGCACGGACGGTAGGCCACTGGTGGCACACGTTGGCACGTGTCGGCGAGGGCCGGGTGTTACGGCTGGCGCGTAACTCGCGACGTGGGCGAAACACAGACGCCTTGTGTCGCCGGGTGGCAACGCAAGGCGATGATCATCAGCTCGGTTTAGGAAAGCGGGCGAAGGGACTCGAACCCTCAACATTCAGCTTGGAAGGCTGACACTCTACCAATTGAGTTACGCCCGCGGTTGAATCAGGTTATCTACTGTAAGTATTCCGAACAGGGGGATCAAGCCAAGGCCATGATTGACGCCATGCTACGGCGCGACCGTCAGCTCCACGGCACCTTGAGCGTGGTCCAGGTTGACCGACAGGGTTGAGTGGGCCTCGTCCCACCGGATGACGTGTCGGTCCGATGCGGGGACGACCTCGACGACAGGCTTGGAGGTACAACGCAGGTGGAGTGTGGTACTCCGATCGGCGTAGGCCGTGTTGACGTGGAGCCAGAACCGGTCGCCTTCCAGCTTGGCCATGATGTATTTGTGAGGTCCGACCCGGCCGGACCATTCCTCGACCAGCGTATGATCGAGCGGGATCGTGTAATCCTGAGTGACATCGCTGTTTTCTTCCGTGGTCATCACGACGATCGAATCGCCGACCCGGCAGACATACGCATCGCCTGAGGAAACCGGTGGATAGGCCGTGTCATAGATCCGACGTATCTCGTCCGGGTCCTGGAGTCGGCTCATTGAGATCACGCGAGTCGCGCTGTGGACCGGCTCCGTATTTGCCGGCAGGATCGGGATGAAGTGGTATCGACCGGTCTGCGGGATCCATTCCTTTACGGTGTCACTGATGCCGTAGAGTGTCTGATACAGGTTGGTGAACGGGCCGTAGCTTGCGTCCTCGAAATTATGCAGATATCCGTGCTTCCATTCTTCGGGTAGTTCCGGTCGAACCGCGATTTTGACCGCAGCACGTGCCGCGTCGGCGGGGGGGATGAACTCGTGTTCGACCACCGCCTTGAAGAACGGCAGATAATACCGCGTCCATAGTTCCAAGCTGTTGCCCTGGTCGTCCCACGGCTGATCGCATTCGTTCTTGATCACCGCGCCGCCCTGCATGATTCCAAGCAGCCATTGCTGGATCGGGAACGTGGGGGGAAGGTCTTCGACTGTTCCGTCGCGCGGAAGCTGCTTGTTATCACCGAGTTTTCTAAATCCCGCGCTCGACCAGTACCACGAATCGATCTGCACACCGAAGTTTTCGGCCAATCCACCGATCCACCAGCCCAGGACCTGGCTTTGGATCGCTAATGCAATGTGCGGGTTGGTGGTCTTATGCAGGGGGATGAAGTAGGGGGCGTTGGCCGGGTCGCCGAAGACCGGGTCATCAGCAAACCACAGGAAGCTGTACTTGTGCATGTCCGGCCAGATCATGAATCGGCCGTACTTCCGGCAGAGTTTCATCGCGCGGTGGCAGTGTTCCAGCAGTTCCGGATCGCGAGGCAGGTTGTAGAACAGTTCGCCCGCCGCCAGCCCGAGGATGTTCGGGCAGTTCTGAAAGGCCCACTCCGCTTCCGCCAGCGAAGTGTCAATCGGCAAAAAGCCATAGATGTGTTGACGCTCTGCTTCTTTACAGAACTTGTGCGTGTCGTGCTGACGAACCGTGATCTGCGTGCTCGAGTAGAACTCCACCGCCATGACATGGTTGAGCTCCTGCGGGACCAGGTTCCGCAGATTCTCCAGCGTGATGAAGTTGTCGCGAACCACGATCAGCGGGCGGGACGCATCAATCCTGCGAATGGGGGGGACGGGTGTGTGATCATTGCTGACCGTCATCTTCCTCGCCGGCGTCCATCGGCCCGGGGCGGCGTCGGCCCGGAACGGCAGGCCCCGCACACGCCACCACCAGTCCCCGGCTTTCAGGTACGTGCGTGGGTCCAGCCGAAGGTAGGGGCTTTCACCGCCCGCCGTGAAACGCAGGGGGTCCTCGAACCGGGGGTTGTCCGCGATCTCGATTTCATAATCGTAACTGCTTTCCAGTCGTTTCCAGCGAAATTCCACCGAGACATCCGTCAGCCGGGCGTTGTCAACCGGCGACATGATGACGGGCGCGCCGAGCGGCGCATGTGACGCTGACGTGTTATCCGAATCGGTTTCCGGTACATTCAGGGGCTGGCCCTGGCGCAGTTGTTGGAATACCGCCTTCATCGCGGTACGTGTGTCCTGCTCGGGTCGGCAGGCGAGGATATAAAGCCCCGTTGTTTCGCTCTCGTGTGCAGGGATCTGAATACTGGTGTTGATACTGCCACCGCCGCGTTTATCGCCCAGTAAGGACAGGCGGAACTGATCCGGATCGCCCTTCGGATCGCCAACGATCCAGCGGTCGAAGTCCCAGTAATGTTCAAGGGGATTGTCGGGGCTGAGGATCATGAACGCCACGCCGTAGCCGCTGGGATTTT
>CAZJCN010000328.1:0-3229 GCA_964544195.1 uncultured Phycisphaeraceae bacterium
GCCGCCTCAGACCGGAAAAGCGTGAGTTTGGTTGAACACACCAAGGAAAGACAACTTGACGATGTAAACCGCACAACCCGACACGTCGCCAGGAATCCGATCCGATCAGACGGTTGGCCCAGGCAAATCCGTGAACCATTCCGGTGCAAGCGTGCCCTGGCTATTGGTCGTGAATGGCTGGATCAGTCACGCCAGATGCGCCAGGCCTGTTTGTCGCGCTTGGCCTGTTCGATGAGATAATCCCACTGGAACGCCGGGCCGGGGTCGGTCTTGTTTTTCGTGATGTGGTAATGCCCGATCAGGCCCTGGAAGTTTTTGAACTGTTCCTCGGTCAGCACGCCGGGGATGAGTTTGCCCTGCTCGTCACGCGGGTAATCGAGCTTGATCTTCGGGAAGATCTCGGTCAGCGCCGCGGTGAGTTTGGACAGGGCTTTGTACTGCTCGGGGGTCAGGTCGTATTGGTAGAGTTCCCGGCCGTTGATCGTGCCTTTGACCAGTTCGTTGCGGATCGGGCCGGACTTGAAGTTGGGCGTCCTCACATCCCCGGCCCGGGACTCGGGCAACGTCAGCTCGACCGTGCCGTCGTCATGCACCTTGTACCACTTTTTCAGCACGTCGAGCTTGTCTTTCGGGTAGGCGCCGATGTTGGCGATCTCGATCCCGACCGAGCGGTCGTTGGCGATCCCGGCATGCCAGGCGCGCTCCTTCAGGTCGAGCGTCTGGTAGATCGTGCCGTCGACATCGAGCATGAAGTGGACGCTGAGCGTGCGGTGATCGTGCAGGACGTTGAAGCAGAACCGGCTGGTGCCGCAGACGTCGTAGTGGATCACGAACTGATCGACGGTGTCTTGCAGCAGCTCGAGCGGCCAACCCCCACCGCGGATCTGTTCGATGACTTCGGGGGGAAAGTTTTTGCCTTTGTAGCGAAGGCCGTAACGGTTGGGCGAATCGACATCGTCCTTGATCTTGTCCCAGTGCGACTCGTCGTAGGGGACGAAACGTTTCTCGACCCGGTAGGCGTCGTACCCGCCGGGGTCCATCCAGAGGACGACCGGCGTCCCGATGTGGAACAACTGCCCGGCGACGACGATCTCATCGCCCTTCCGCTGATTGAGCTTGCCCGGGGTCTGACAGCCGGACACAACCAGCGCGGCGAACATCATCACACAAGCGAGACGGGGCAGAGGCGAGAAGTTGGGCATGACTGGCTCCGGAACGATGAATGGAATGGGCGTATGAGTAACCGATTATTGCATAATAATTATCCCTGATCAAGCAGAAAGCATGGCCGATCCGCAAGGTTTCGGACCGATGCTGGAAAAAGAAAAACCGCCCCGGGGCGTACCCGAGGCGGTGCACATGAAGAATCGCAGGAGGGAACTACATGATTAACGTCGTTTGCGGGACAGCAGAGCCAGACCGCCCAGCCCCATCAGGCCCAGCGAAGCGGGTTCGGGGACGACTTCGAGCTTGATGTTGTCGAAGTTGGCGCCACCACCGGCGGAGCTGAGGTTCGACGGTCCGCCGAGACGGATCTGGTCAACACCGGCCGCGTTCCACGAAGCCGCGAGTACGGCCGTGCCGTTGATGTTGCCGTCGGAGTTCAGGTCGATGGTGAAGGTAGCATTGGTCCCGTCATGCACCATCTGGAAGGTGTGCCAGCCGACAACCGGCGCGTTCTGGATGGGCTGACCGAGGTCGTCCACCATGTTCGAGAAGGCGACCCAACTCGGTCCCGGAAGGACGGCACGAACGGCGTAATGCGAGGGGTTGTTGTACATGCCCATCTCGATCAGGTTCGCGACGCCGGAGAAACGCAACCCCGCGGTGATGCGCTTGTTGGCACTGGAGCCGTCGTCATAGATCTGAGCGGTGTAAACCAAGGGATTCGACGCCGAAGCCTGCGTGACGGGGATGGTCACGATGTTGTCGGTCCCACCGGGGTGAGCCATCGACTGTCCGGGGTTGCCCAGCGCGGCATCGAGCGTGCCGAGGCCGGCAGCGCCCCACACGGCCTGCATCGCGGCGGTGTCGGCGTAGCTTTCGAAGTCGTCCTGGAAGACCACCGCGCCCTGTGCGTTCGTCGCGATCATCATCGCGGCAGCGCACCCAAGACCAAGAATCGTTTTCGTCATATCTCTCCTCCTTACAAATGTAAGATGTCAACAAGCTCCCACATCACGCAACATGGGCCAATCAGTCCTATCCGATCACCGGGCATCCTTAATGGTTTCTCCACTCCCGATGACATGCGTCTATGTATTATATAACCAAGAAAGAGAGATTTAGCAAGACTAATAGAAGGCAATTCATGGAAAAAGTCCAAGTTTTTCATTCGACCACGAACCGATCTGGAACCGCCTTGCAGGGCAAAGAATAAGCGATATGGCACGATATCCGGCTTTATCACCATTAAGAGGGGTTTTTAAGACTCTTCCCTCCCTGATGAATCGCGGTTCCCCGAAAGCTGATCTCCAAGGTCTACTTGAATGCGTCGGATTCTATAATTCACGCTGGAATATCAGAGGGCGTGATGTAGGATGTAAAAGAACCGGAAGCATTTACAGGGACTTGCCCCCTTTCAAGAAGGAAGAACGATCGCAGGCCCCAGCGTGTGTCATCCGGTGTCTCATAGCCAGCAGGTAGTTCTTATGAAGCTGAACATGCCACGCATGCCAAGCAATGGCACCCCACCATCCCATGTTCACAGCGGCACGAACCGGGTTTGTCATGGCTGGACTGCGATCATGGTCGGCCTCCTGATGTTTCCCGTCTGCAGCCAGGCCCACGCGGGATTCGAACAGCTTGAAACGATCAACGTGGTCGGCTTCGGCGCGGTACCGACGGAAACCAACTACGTGCCGAATGTCGTGTACCAGGAAAACGGCGCCGCCAGTTTCGAGGCGCTCAAGGCTCAGGCCGTCGCCGCCCGGACCTATGCCTACTACAAGATGCGCCTGTCGGGCAGCATCCAGAACGGCACGCAGGACCAGGTCTATCACAATCCCAATCGGGGCTGGGCGCGTCAGGTCCATTTCGACGCTACCAATGCCACCGAGGGCGAGATCCTGACGATCCGTAACTTCAATGATGTGGACATCCTGATCGCGTCGTTTTACGTCGCCGGTGCGATCCCCTCCGGGCCAACGCCGGTGCCGAACCCTTGGGACCCCGACCCGACCAACACCGAACGTTGGGTCACGCATACCTACCCGACCGGCGTAATCGG
>CAZJCN010000329.1:0-3212 GCA_964544195.1 uncultured Phycisphaeraceae bacterium
CTAAGCGATCTCTATTTTTCGAGATACAGTACGCCGTCCTCGACTTGAATCTTCACACCTGCTGCCTCAGCCGCTTCGTTCAGTGCACATCGAAGGATGTTGGGAATGTCGGGGCCGTTCTCTCGCTTCCGCAACAGGGATTCGCCGGTACTATCCCCGACCTTGAGGGTGATCTTCAAACCTTTCCGCTTGCAAGTGATCGGTGTCCCGTCCTCTAATGTGGTATTCAGGGGTTTGATGTAGGCATCCACATAGTTGACACCGACACCTGAGCCGTCAGGCTGAGCAGGGGGAATCAATTCCACTGCCTGCGCATTCTCTTCCGCAATTCTGATCTTCATAGGTATCCTCATTGAGTTGGTGTTGTCAGGTGATTCAAAGCATAGTGCACGGCCTGAACCGCGTTTCGCCACTTGTGATCGCGACTGGCCTGAGCACAGAAACAGCCCGCCATTTCGACCTTCGGATTCCAGCGTATTGCCGACTCAAGATCCATCCCACGAACCGGACTGTACGCATCGACTTCGTTGATAAACGTGGGGTCCTTGATGCTACGACACATCCTGGCCATCCCGGTATCACCGTCGGCGGGAAGGCAATGGGTCGATTCGATTGTTCGATTACCCGATGCGTCGGCTGCCGAAAGACGCAGGCGTAGTTCCGCTCGGATCGGATGGCCGAGGTTGTTGCAGGTGGTCCCGTCATAACGAAAACTTGCAGTGACGGACCCGTCGGCGTTCTGGCAGAGAGTTACTCGCTCACTCGCCCATCGACGCAACGCCTTGGGTGGGACTGAGTACGGCCAATATGTTGATTGTTCCATTTCCGCCTTCATGATCATCACCTGCGCTTGGTTGCTCCCGCCATACGGCGATCGAATGGCACTCGCCTCACCGGACAGCCGGCTAATGTGCACCGACTGCACGGGTTCGAGTGGTGATAACGGCCACGTCCGGATGATTCATCCATGTGGTGGATCACGCCGTAAGTCACCAGCACCGAGTGGATCGGTGTGATGATGCAATTATCCTTAAGCTGTATGTGTTCCGGAAGCGTCGGGATCGCAGAGGACGCGAGCCGGTACAGGTTCCCCAGTTCATCGGTCGGCCAGTCGTTGTATCCCGGTCCTGCCGGATAAAGCACCGACCAGCCCACCTGTTCAGCCCACTGCATCAGGTAATGAGTGCATTCCTCACGGCAGGCCTCAGTCAATGCGGCTGCATAGGCACTGAGCATGTACGATTCCTCAAACCTATTCTCCTCCCAGAGTCGACCGACTTCCCGGTTGATTTTGTCACCTAAGGTGACTGCCAGGATCAGGAGAGAATCTACATGAAACCGCTGCATATGCTCAGCGAATGACCGCCCGACATTCAAAACGCCGGCATCTTTAAGAATTACCTTGCCGCCGTCGATGTAATCCACCTCGAGATGTGCCAGCGCACGGTAAGGTCGGACATGCTGTTTGACCCAATCGTAAATCCTGCGGATCGTCGGCTTGAACTCTTCTCCAAGAACCTCAAGACTCGGTGTCCGCATGAGCCGGGACCATTCATCCCCTTTGACCTCCGGCAGTCCCGCAGGCAGTTCCGGCATCGGGATGGAAGCAGGCCGGTAGCTCATTTCAGGTCATACCCCGATCGGCTTATCGTGATACACATCGAACTGGCACCCCTCCACAAAGTGGTCGAAGAAATCAGGATCGGTTTCCAGCTCCACGTGTTCAATCGTTTTGACGAAGGCCTCCACCTGTCTGCGGACAGGCAAAGACTTCAATGCGATACAAGCCCCTTCCACCGCTGCGTTACCGATCTTGATGATCTTTGAATCGGGCAGGTTCGGGACAAGGCCGATCTTTCGAGCCGCGTCGATGTCGATGTGCCGGGCAAACCCGCCCGCCAGGTACAGACGATCGATCCCTTCGTACGTCAGGCCATAGGTCTTGAGCACAATTGACAACCCGGCCATGATCGCACCTTTGGCCTGGGCCAGCTCGCTGATGTCTCCTTCCGTGAAATACAGGTTGTGTTCGTTGTCGATGTAGAACCGCTCTGACCCGTCGGTGAATCGGCCAAAATGGTCCATGATGTCACGGTCGAGAAATGCGCCGAGCGCGTCGACGATCCCGGACCCACAGATACCGATCGGCTCGGCATCACCAATGACCTTGATCCGAACCCGGCCGTCCTCGTCGATCTGTACATCCTCGACCGCACCGTCCAGACCCGGCATGCCACACGAGATGGCGCCGCCTTCAAAAGCCGGCCCGGCAGGACAAGACGCGGCTAGGGCACGATCCTTATTGCCGCAGACGATTTCCGTGTTGGTCCCGATATCAATCAGGACGACGGGCTTGGTTTCTTCATACAACCCGATAGCCATCAGGCACGCCGCGGTATCAGCTCCGACATGGGATCCGATCAGCGGCAAGCCGTAGACGCGCGCCGCAGGATGCAACGGCAGTCTCAGCCGCTTGGCGGTGCTGGTAATAACCGTTGAATCCGTTTCACCATTGCGCATACGGTGTTCGGTCAAAGAGCGGTACGGCTTTTGACCGATCGATTCCACATTCAGGCCGAAGAACAGGTCCCGCATCGTGGCATTACCCGCTACGACCAACTCGTAAATATCACGGACATTGATGGGCAGTTCTTCCAGGCAGTGAGACAGATGACTGATCAGCGTGCGATGAAGCAGACGTGTCTTGTCCTGCATGTCGAACGCGATACGGGCCATGACATCCGAACCACCGAATCGTTGCGGGTTCTCGAACGACGCTCCTGCAACAAACTCGCCAGTCTCCAGATCGTAGACCCGTAACACGACAGTGGTGGTGCCCACATCAATCGCGGCGCCATAAATCGGCCCGGTACTGGTCGCAACCGGCTCACCCTCGATGTAGATCGTATCACCCTGCCGGGTTACAGCCGGCTCAAGCGGCGTGTCGGCGACCGTGTGGGGTGTATTCTCCGCGTCGATCTCCACATGGATGCTCGATCGCTTGAGAGTTCGGCATTGCACCTGCCCTTCATCCCCAGCAAGCCTCGCACAGCAGGCCAAGCGTAATGATCCGTTGAGGTGTTGCTCACTCGCGGTACGGGGCGTCAGACACTGATCCCCCTCGACCACCTCGATCATGCACTCCCGGCACTTGCCTCGCTTGTTGCAGGAGGTCGGCAGACGGATGCCTACCCGTTCCGCACAATCAAACA
>CAZJCN010000330.1:0-3207 GCA_964544195.1 uncultured Phycisphaeraceae bacterium
AATAACAAGACACGCCTGTTCTACTACGACGGCACCAGTTATGTCAGCCAGGTCGTGCCGTGGTCAAGTCATTTCGACCAGCTACGGATCGACATCGACATGGTGACGCAGACTTTCAGCCTGGCTTTTACGCCGGACTCCAATCCCTCGACCGCTCAATTTGATCCTGGTAACCCGACCACGGTCATCGTATCCGCAGCGTCGATGACCAATCCGATCAGCACGCTTGAGCAGATGTACTTCCGCGCCCACACCGACCCCGGGGACGGCGTGACACTGGCCGGACTTGAAAAATCGTTTCTCGACAACTTCCAGTTCACGGTCAAACCAATCCCGGAGCCGACGTCTTTGGCGCTGTTCGGTCTTGGTGCGGTCGTGTTGACGAATCGCATCCGAAACCCATTTCAATGAGAAAGGTATCACCATGACACGCCACCATGCACGATTGTCGGCCGTTCTGATGTTGACTTACGCCGCTCACGCCTCGGCCATGCCGGTGTCCGTATCGAGTGCGGACCTCACCGGTCACTGTGACCCGTTGGCTCCACTGCCCAATGTCGTTGACGAGTTGGGAACCACCGCGGTATTCCCAGCCGACGAACGTATCGCCGCCACCTTCACAATCACACAGACCGACGCCTGCTCGTCTTCCAGCAGTCCGCTGATCCCCAATGTCCTTGTGAGAATCACGAACCTGACCAACATTTCATTTACCGATCTGCATTACGTCAGCGATCCCGGCACAGGGTTTACGAACTTTGACGGCGTGATCAACGGCTTTGAGGCGGTTCGGATCGACAACGTCGGTGTGAATCGGCCGTTGGTCGGTGAGTTCGGCGGGGTGCAGCCGCTGGTCTTCGAGCCGGGCGAAACCTGGCAGTTCATTCTGGACGACTGGGGCAATGCCACAGGATTCGGTGCGGCAGACTTAGGCTCGATCGGTGTGCCTTCCTCTCTTCCTGGAGGAGACCTGTCCACCGGCAGCATCGTCGCGATCCCTGTTCCTGAACCGGCCAGCATCGGCTTGCTGACCCTTGGTGCCGTGGCATGTCTGCGTCGCCGTTCATGATTCCATTGTGTCCTGAAGTTGCCTCGTAACCATCAATCACTTTAAGAAAGCTAAAACATGTACATCTTGAAAACTTCCGTCATTCCCGCGTGCGCCATCGGGGCCACCCTACTCGGTGCTGACACACTACACGCGGGAGCGATCACCGGGTTTACCTGGTCTTCAGGCATTGCATCGATCGCCGGCGACCCGGTCGACCCGCCGGTGGACCCGAATAACGATAATGTCGTGGGCGCATCACCTAACGGGATTCTCGTCACGCAGAAAGACTTTTTCGGTGTGAACGGCGTGGCTGACATCGTGTTCAATGTCGTGGATACGGGGGGAACCACGGAGTATGCGGTCGCTGAAGGTGTCAGTAACTCCTCGGGCATCGACTGGAGCCAGTACCGCATCGAACTGGGCTTCGGCGTAGGCACCGCGTTCGTACCATCGACAGCGGGTGATGGACTTGACTTTGATACCCCGGACCAGGATTCGCCGTTTGATTTCTCAGCGTTCTTCTCGACCCCGACCCTCGCGGGAGAAGACGCGATCCTGGCGACGGGCGGTCTGTTTCCATACTTAGCGTTCACCACGCCGTTATTCCAGTTTTCGATCGACGTGCCTGACGGGATCAGCAATTTCACGTTAAGGCAGATCCCGATCGCTGTCCCCGAGCCGACCAGCGTAGCACTGCTTGCGGGTTTAACACTCGTTTCGGTTGGTAGACGCAAATCGCACCATTGACAAGGAGAAGACCTCATGACACACCATACCTACTTCGCGATCTTTTCAACCTTATTGATTACCACGTCAGCATTGGCGCAGGGGACGGCGTCCAGCCCGAGTACCTTCCATATCGCTGAGCCGACCGGCGTTGCTTACGCGGGCGGAACTGCTGACGGCGTCAACGGGCCGGCACCCTATCCAATCGACCTCGATCCGACCGGCGGGCCATGGCGAAAATCGATCACCACCGACCCGACCGGGAGTTTTGTCGGGTTCAGCGGATTCACACTTATCGAAACCGTCCAGAACGTCGGGACAGAGCCTTGGTTCGACTGGCACGAAGACCTGTTCCCGGGCGCGATCGGTGCGGCGTGGCTGGGGGTGACTTCTCTCACAGTCAACGGCAATCCCATCACGTTCAACCAGAACATTATCGCTAACAGCTTGTGGGTTGATTCGTTCTCCCAGCCCGTCCTGCCCGGTGACATCATGGTCATTGAGAAAGACCTCGTGACCACTGCAAACGTGGTCGGTCCCGGTGTGACCCTTTTCGAGGTCCTTGAATACCCCACTCCCGAGCCAACCAGCGCCGCGATGATGGGTGGTGCGATGGCGTTGCTGTTACGCCGTCGTCTGGCCCGGCGGGTCCCGGTTGATTCTTTGGCTTGTCCGGCTAAGTGATCGCGTAGCGACAGTTTCATGCGGGAGATCCGATCCCGGGCTTTGGCGGGCTGATGCCTGTCAAAGCCCGGTGTTATTAGGGGGGCAGTCTAATAAAAAACACATTAATAGCGCTAGGTTTACTCATCACTTGGTGTACAATGTCATATCTGTTGTTCTATAACGGGATCGGGGGCGGAGATGTGACGCATGAAGTTTCATAAGTGCCTTTCTGTCAGTTTCTTAACTCTTATATTCTCCATCGTTTCGGTCCACGCGGACGCTTGGGACGCCCCGGCCGGTTATTACGATCTGGCGACCGGGCAGGGCGCAACACTCAAGAGCCAGCTCGGGTCGATCATGGCTTTCGGCCCCGACGCGGCGCCCGGCGGTGGGGATGATCATTTCCAGCGGACCTATGGCGACTTCCGCTTCGGCTCCGCCCTGTTCGACGCCGACCCGAACAACCCCGGTACCGTCCAAAGCCCCGGCGATATCCTCCTGGTCTATAACCGCGCGTCGGTTGATGGAAGCTGGGACGGCGGAGCGACCTGGAACCGCGAACACGTCTGGCCCCAATCCCTCCAACCCGGCAGCGCCAGTAACAGCAGCACCGGCAACCTCGGCGACCCGTTCGCCCTGAGGCCGGCGAACTCCGCCATCAACAGCTCCCGAGGCAATCTGCCTTTCGGCAACCTCAATTCTTCCGGGAGCTATGGTTCGCAGCCCGGCGGCACCTGGTATCCCGGCGATGCCGACGCCGGCGA
>CAZJCN010000331.1:0-3201 GCA_964544195.1 uncultured Phycisphaeraceae bacterium
TAGGTATAACACCTGCATACATATGTGAGTCATAGGAACTTCACTTCGAAAGGTATGACATCATGATGTATCGAAAACTCGACCACACCGGATGGGATGTTTCGGTCATCGGCTTTGGGGCATGGGGCATCGGTGGCCAATGGGGCAAAGTGGAGATTGATCAGGCAATCGATGCGATGCACGCCGCAAAGGATGCGGGCGTCAATTTCTTCGACACCGCTGATGCCTACGGTCTGCCGTTCGGTGATTCAGAGCACATGGTCGGTAAAGCCTTCCAACGAATGAGAGACCAGGTCTATATCGCAACGAAGGTCGGAAATTTCCTCAGGCGCTACGGTAAACCATTGCCCTACGAAGACCCGGCAACAGTCGAACTATGCTGCGACTCAAGCTTATATCGACTCAAGACTGACTACATCGATCTCTATCAGTGCCATATTGGAGACTGTACCGAGCCGGACGTATTCCTGGAAGCGTTCGACCGATTGATTGACAAAGGAAAAATAAGAGCTTTCGGAATATCGTCCAACCGTCTGGATGTGATACAAGGCTTCAACCGTGACGGCCGATGTGCGTCGGCACAAATCGATTACAGCTATATCAATCGTAGTGCCGAACGCGATGTACTTCCCTATTGCCATGAACACGGAATCGGCACCATAATCAGGGGGCCGTTACGGAAGGGTATCTGTGCCGGCAAATTTACTGCTGATACGACTTTTACTGATTCTGTACGGGAACGATGGAACAGGGGTGAGGGGCGAGAACAGTTCCTCAAGGAACTCGCCATCGCTGATAGTGTACGGTTCTTGGAAAAACCCGACCGCACGATGGCACAAGCCGCACTGCAATTCGTCATCTCCCATCCGGCCGTAACGACTGCCATCCCTGGCGCCAAAAACCGTGAACAGGCCCTGGCCAATGCCCAAGCCGGAAACAACACACTCACTCCCGAGGAACTGAAGAAAGTGCGCAGCCTGACACCTTCCAGCCTAGATTAATTGGTTATTTCCACCTCAGGACTTGGTTGATATATCAGTGTATCAGGATGGAATGCATACCAGGCAAACCAGAATGTGTGGACCACCTGCGCCCCCTCGGGCGCTTCCACCACACGAACCGAACCCGGCAAACCATCATGTTCAAGAACTACTCGTCCATCACCAAATCGGTCTTCCACCCTACCACCGGATGATTTATAAATGTCACTGACCGGATATGCCTTGGCCTGATCTCCCAGAAACACCCCAATCACAGGATATTTGTTCGGGAAAATACCGTTATTACGGGGCTGCACAGGAAACATGATCTCATCCGTCTGGAAGTACGATTGATATGCCTGAGTGTTGTAGCGGTCGGGACCGTAATAACCCGTATTCAAGGTCACAATCGTCGATTGCGGATGTGTTTCGCGCCATCGTTCGAAAGTGGTTATGACCCAATCTGAATAATGGCGCATACTCCTGCCGGCATTAGGCCCACTGATAGCTCGTAGTCCGACCTGAGACCACAGCGCGTGATCCGTTCGGTCGTATAACAACACGTTTGAGTTATAAAGAAATCCAGAGATCCCGAACTCATAGGTGTTCTCGTCCAGTCGTCGATCCATCACGGTAACTGAGTCACACAGGGGGCAGAAGACAACCGCAATCGGCACGCCCCCCAGCACATCATTGATACATTCGTGGTAATTCAACACCTTGATCGGGTACGCTCGGCTGTGTCCGTTGATGTTTACGCCGACGACCCGGTCCGTCGGGCGCATGAAATCCGCTTCAGAGATCGGCACTGTTTCGGGATTGGTGATCGAGGGGATACCGTCCTTCGGGGGGCCGCCGTGGACAATCCGCTTTCGGTCAATCTGAAGATTCGTAAAGTCAAACTGCTCTCCGAGGGATACAGGCGCCACACCAACTTGATATGAGACTCGGTGCGGGGATCCACGCAAAAAAACCGCTACATCATCCCATTGAGCATATATAACTAATCCGATCAAAGCCACTGACATCGCCACCCCAGACATCACTCTGAGCGGGGTCCAGTATCTGACGTCTCGATGTGTCGCGACTTCTTCATCATGCGAATCAGTCTTTTTAGATACAGCCATGACAGACCTCCCGCTGTCTAGCCATAACCAAGACAGCGAGCGATCTATTCCCACCCCACTGATCAGGCCATATCAATTCTGTATTCAGCCTTAGGGACGGGTCGCCATAACATCCCTTAACCCTTGAGTCCACTCGAGGCGGTGGATTGGACAAAATACCGCTGGGCCGCAAAGAAAAGGATGATGCAAGGCAGCATCGTCACAAAGCTAGCCGCCATCAGCAGCTGCACATCGCTGACGCCGTAGTTGCTGTTAAAGGCATTGAGGGCCAGGGTCAGTGTGCGATTCTCGGGGCTGTTCAGATAAATCAACGGCCCAAGGAAATCATTCCATGTAAACATGAACGTGTAGATCGCCACGATGGCAATCACCGGCCCACTCAACGGCAACATCAGCCACCAATAAATCTTCCAGTTACTCGCCCCATCGATCCTCGCCGCCTCGACCAGTTCCTCGGGCACCTGCGTGAAGAATTGGCGGAACATGAAAACATAAAACGGCGATCCCAGCCACATCGGTATCACCAAGGGCCAGATCGTATCAATCATCCCCATGTATCGGAATCCGATGAATAGTGGAATCATGCTGACCTGCGGAGGCAGCATCATGGTTGACAGCATCAGCATGAACAGGAAGTTACGCCCACGAAACCGGAAACGAGCGAAACCGAATCCGACAAGACTGGACGACAGGATCTGCCCGATTACGCACAACACGGTAATGACCGTCGTGTTGGATAACGCGGTCGCAAAATCCATCCGCTTCAGTGCCTTGGGGTAGTTATCCCACCGAGGAGTAAACTTGCGTACCACCTCCTGTTTCGGCACCACCAATTCCCGCCCGCTACGTGGATCGTCTTCTCCCATCTTGACGGTCACACGAACAGTCCCGTCCTCTAACATCTCATTGAGCGCCACCTCAACCCACTCGCCCTCCAATTCGACGTAAGACGCCATGGGAAGCAATGTTGGCGGGATCTTGCTTGCCTCGGCCTCGGTCTTAAGGCTGTTGCTGAGCATCCAGTAGAACGGGATCAACAACAACACCGCGCCGAATATCAGCAGCGCATACACCAGCACGGTGTGGCCATCCAG
>CAZJCN010000332.1:0-3162 GCA_964544195.1 uncultured Phycisphaeraceae bacterium
TTGATTTCCTCGTCGATGATCCGGGCGGTTTCAGGCGAGAACGGCTTGTCGGGGATCAAGGAGCTGCCGTCGTCTTGCGGGGTGAAGTCGATGAACCCAAGCCGATCGCTCATGCCCCATTCGAGGATCATGTGTCGGACCATGCTGGTCGCCATGCGGATATCCATGGCGGCCCCGCTGGAGACGTCGCCGGTCTTGCGTTCCTCGGCGATCCGTCCGGCACAGAGCACCCGCAGCGTGTCGTGGACGTACTTGCGGGTGTAGTTGTGCCTGTCCTTTTCGGGCAGCCCGATCGTGGCGCCCATGGATTGGCCTCGGGGGATGATGGTGACTTTGTGCAACGGGTCGGTGTTCGAAAGCAGGCACTGGGCGACGGCGTGTCCGGCTTCGTGCCAGGCGGTGGCCACACGCTCTTCCTCCTCAACCTTATGGCTCTTGCGTGCGCGGCCCCACTTGACCTTGTCGCGGGCTTCTTCGAGGTCTTCCTGCTCGACGAAGTCCTTGTTAAGCAAAGTCGCGGCGATGGCGGCCTCGTTGATGATCGCGGCCAGGTCCGCCCCGGAGAACATGGGAGTACCGCGGGCGAGTTTCTCGAGGTCCACGTCGGGGCTCATCTTGATCTTGCGGCTGTGGACCTTGAGGATCTCCAGTCGGCCGTTGACATCCGGCAGCGGGACGGTGATCTGCCGATCGAATCGGCCGGGGCGGGTCAGTGCCGGGTCGAGCACGTCGGCGCGGTTGGTCGCCGCCATCACGATCACCTGGTCGCTGGACTCGAAGCCGTCCATCTCGACGAGGATGGCGTTGAGCGTCTGTTCACGCTCGTCGTGTCCGCCAGAAGAATAGCCGCTGCCGCGCCGCCGACCGACCGCGTCGATCTCATCGAGGAAGATGATGCAGGGGGCGGAATCCTTGGCCTGCTTGAACAGGTCACGGACACGCGACGCACCGACGCCGACGAACATCTCGACGAAGTCCGACCCGCTGATCGAGAAGAAAGGCACGTCGGCTTCGCCGGCAACCGCCTTGGCGAGCAACGTCTTGCCACAACCGGGGGAACCGATCAGCAACACGCCGCGGGGCACCCGGCCGCCGAGACGCTGGAACTTCTTGGGGTTCTTGAGGAACTCGATGATCTCCCCGATCTCCTCTTTGGCTTCGTCGATCCCGGCAACATCGGCGAGGGTGACGTTGGAATGCTCCTTGTTGATGAGCTTGTGTCGGCTTCGACCGAAGCTGCCGAGCATCCCCGGCCCGCCCCCGGCGTTACGCAGCGACCGGAACACGAAGAAGTAAATCAGGAACGCGATCAGGAAGAACGGGCCCCAGTTGATCAGCAGCTCGACCAGAATCCCGCTGGAGGTGTTGATCTTGTAGGGCTGGTTCAGCGCATTCAACTCATCCACAAACAAGTTACGAGTGGTGGCATCGATCGCTACCGCGACCCGGTTGCCCGGTGCCCCCTCGGCGAGTGTGCCGGCGACATCATCCTTCAACTCCCCCACGATCTGCCCGGACTCAACGATGACCGCGTCTTTGAAGGCTTTTTGTTCGATGTAGCTGCGGAACTCCAGCCAAGTGACATCCTTGGGCCGGTTCTGCTGGCTGCTGAACATCAGGAACAGCGCCACGACCAGCGCGCCGATCAGCAGCCAACTGAACATGCCGCGCGACATCATGTTCTGGTTGCGTGGGCCTTGCGGGCCGGAGCCACCACCCCGG
This sequence comes from uncultured Phycisphaeraceae bacterium, assembly GCA_964544195.1. GTDB lineage: Bacteria > Planctomycetota > Phycisphaerae > Phycisphaerales > Phycisphaeraceae > CAZJCN01. Next base: position 1,723 of record CAZJCN010000332.1, read on the forward strand.
TTTTCCGGCTGGCCGTTGTCACGCGGGGTGTCGTTGCGGTCTGAATCTTTCGGATCGGGCATACGTCTCTCGCAGCTGGTTAACACGTTCAGGCGGGGCGTCACCGGCCGGCGTCCGTATGACGCGACTCGGCACGGGCGGATGTATTATTGTAGGCCCGCCACAGCCCCACGCCCACACTCATCAGGTATCGGCAGATCAAGCCCCTGACACCGCTGAAACCCGGTAACGACCGGATAATCTACCAATCCGATCGCATCGTCGAAACGATGTCCCGCGCCAAGCGTTCCACGGCCTCGTGCTGGGCGGTTTCAAACGGCTGGCCGATGCCGGCGGTCGGGACATATCGACCGACGGCCTCAAATCCGCGCCGGTCCCGGATCACGCCGCCTTTGCCGAGGTCTTTCCACACAAAATCCACGGTGATCGTCACTTCCATCTCCTGAGGCACGCCGCCGGGCCGACGTCGGCTCAATTGGTTCTGCTCCACGCGGGTGATGGTTCCTTCCAGAATCGTCTGAGCTGTAGCAGGCGAGACAACTTTATAGGGCGTGCGGGTATGGACCTGCTTGACTAACGCCTCAGCCAATTCGAACTCGATGCCGCGGTAGAACGTTCGATTCTCGAAGATCGGGACCGCCACCGTGTGGATGTCCTCGGGGAACAGTTCCTTGTTCGTGTACCCGCAACCGACCGACCCGGCCGTGCAGGCGAACAGCGCGATCAGACCCATCACTCGGGATATGAGTCGGAACGTCCGGTCCATCAGGGTTTCTCCGGGGTTCGGGATTCGCCATTCGATTGATCGTCCGATAGCGACGCCCCCGCCCCGCCGGGCTGCCCGTCGACCGGCATGGCCATCGCGACGGGTTCGGCACCCAGCTCCCGTAGCGCCTTGATGGCGTCCTGGGCTGCGGCGGTCTGCGGGTAGTCCTGAATGACCCGTCGGTACAGGTGGATCGCGCTGATCGGCTGTTTTCGCTTGACGTGCCACTCGGCCGCGATGAGGTCACGCATGGCCAGCGACTCGTCGATACGGATCAACAGGGCATCGACCCCAAAGCGCTCGGCCGAGGCGGGATACTCGGCACGGAAACTCTTAAGCCGTTGAGCGGCATCGATCAGGCCGGTGGCGTCGAAACGTGGGCCTTTGAAACGGGCGAGGTTGGCTTGGATGAGGCGGATCATCGCCCATTCCCGCCGTTCACTTTTGGGGTAGTTGACCAGAAACAGGTCGTATGCGTCAGCGGCCCAGTCCATCTGCGGCTTATCGAAGTAGTAATCCGCGAGTGTGATGCTGGCCAGTTCGCCAAGCTCACTGCCGGGGCTGCGTTCCTGAATACGGACGAGGATTTCTTCAGCTTCGTCGGTTGCCGGGAGGATGCGCATGCCCCAGAGCCGACGCTTGGTGCCGGACATGAAGATCTTGGCGATCTCGAA
>CAZJCN010000333.1:0-3150 GCA_964544195.1 uncultured Phycisphaeraceae bacterium
GTGGCCGGTGGGAGGTTACCGGATGCTTGAGCCGTTGATGGCACTGTATCTCACGGGGATGGCCCTGCTGATCGTCGGGTTGGTGCTGTACCAGCACATCCGGCGGACGCACGAGCTGGTCAGCCTGCGCAACCTGTACCTGGCCGGGTATCTCGTTTACCTGCTGGTCAGCGCCATCATCGTATTCCTGACCGGGGAGACCGACCCGTTTATGGTCCGGCACATCGGCAGTGCCGGGATGGTGTATTGCTTTTACCTGACGGTGTATACCGTCGTGTTCTTCTGGGCGTATTCGTGGAATCGGCCGGCGTTGAACCTGGCGCGGAAGGTTCCGGTGCCGACGCAGGTGTCGTCGGACAGCCTGGTGATGCTGATGGCACTGGTGCTGGCGCTGCTGGCGATCCCGCTGCGGTTCAGCGTGGTGATCCCGCTGATCGGGGCGTTGACGGTGGCGGCGAGCTTCGGGTTCATCGCCACGTCGGCGAGCCTGGTCGGGTGGGCCGTGTCGCGGAACGTGATGAACCCGCTGTACTGGGTCTTCGGCATCGCGATCGTCTCGATCGACCTGATCACGTCGATCATCAACCAGTTCGGTCGTCGCCCGATGCTGGCGGTGTTGCTGGCGGTGCTGTGGGGGGCGTATTACGCGCGGATCCGGTTCCTGTCGGCGGCGAAGGGGCTGGCGGTGCTGGCGTGCCTGATCATCCCGCCGTTCCTGCTGCTGTCGGTGTACACGGCGGTACGGACGCAGGAGTTCCGCGAGATGGGGGCGTTGCAGATCATCCAGGAGCTGATGAACCCGGCGGACATGGACATTGTGGAAGGCATCTACGACACGCTGGCGGGTCAGACCACGGGCGCGGCGGCGTTGTGGACGATCGAGAACTACCCGGAGCCTTACGCCCGTCGGCATCTGTTTTCGTTGGGCTACCTGTTCGTCGCGAATATCCCCCGGGCGCTTTGGCCGGAGAAGCCCGTGGTGTTCAGCGGCCACATCGCGTACCAGGCGAACATCCAGGGCGCCAACGTGAACCGGGCGTTGTACGTGGACGAGGGGGTGACCCTGCCGCCGGGCGTGATCGCCTACGCCGAGGCCGAAGGCGGGTTGTATGCGGTGATCATTTACGCGATCTTCTTCGCGGTGTCGTTGAGGTTCTTACAGAACCTGGGTTCGCTGCACCCGCACAACGCGTTTGTGGTTTCGTTACTCGGATCGTCGTTGGGTAATCTGACGGGATTGCCGCGGGGGGACATCGCGTTGTTTTACAACCAGATCATGCTCTCGACCGTCTGTACCTATATCACGCTGTATACGATCTCGAAGCTGTTGTTCCCGCCATCGAGTGTGGGGGCTGACACCAGGCTGGCGTATTCAGCGTGAGCCTTCATTGGGTCACCGTTTCCCAATGCGGGCACTGGTCGCCCAATAACGCGTGCAGCAGTTCGTGGTCTTCCTTGAACCGTTGCGTGACCCGCTCGACGGTCTCGGGGCTGGGGTAAGCGGGCCGAGGCGGTGCCTTGGGCATGACCCATCGAACGGCCATGGAACGGACGCCGACGGGGATATGGGGGCGAATCCATGTTCGATAGAAGTGTGAATTAACGAGTCTTGTTCTCAGCCCTTTCGACATCACGGGCTTGCCGTCGCTCTTGTTGTATACCGCCTTGGTCTTGATCCGGCTGACGTCCGGTTCCAACCCGATATGCTCCATGATTTGGGCACACACGCCGTGCCGATCCTTGACATAGTCTTCGAATCGCACCGCCATAAGGGCGTCGCGCCCGAAGGTTTCGATCCACGGCTTCAGTTGCATGCCGTAGAGGCTGAAGTCGACAATCTCCGGCTTCTCGTCGACCGCGCGATTGATGTCGGCGGGGGCAAAGCCCTCGGCGTAGATGTGATAGTGATGGCTGATCATGCGCGCCAACGGCTCACGCATCAGGTAGACAAGTCGGATATCAGGTCCCAAGAGCTGCTTCGCACGTTCAGGCACCCCCGTAAACTTCGGGATCTTCGTATAGTCTGTTGAGGCTTCGCCACAGACTTGTTCAGGCTCAGCATCTTCGAACAGCTCTTCATATTCCGCTCGCCCCTGGGGTGTCAGAACATCGTCTTTGGTCAGGTTCATGTGCATGGACAGCTCTTTGCTGACCGGGAAAAACACCTGCTTGTGCGTGAGAAGATCCCGGTACAGCGTCGTCGTGCCCGATTTCATGGCACCAATAATCAGGAACGAAGGAAGTGTCATAATGGATGATCCTGTGATGTCCGACTAACCTAGTCTTATTTAATCGCGTTAACCGCTATGGGTTGGTGTCTGTTCCGTGTGCCTCACTCGCTTGATGTTGACCACTCCGGATCTCGGGTACGGACTTCGTGCAGTTCTTCCGGCCGCATCGGTCGAGCCTTGGCGGGGATGCCCATCGCTACGTGACGGGGAGGGATGTATCCCGTGACGACGGCCCGTGCCGCGATGATGGTGTCTTCAGCGACCACGCCGCCTTTCAACAGGATCGCGCCGCTGTTGAGGTGCGCCCGGTCCCCAACGATGCCCGATCGGCCTTCGTCCTGCTCCCAGATGTGAACGATTTCGGCGTACTGCCTGAGCCAGACGTATTTCCCCAACCTCGCGCGTGAGTTCAGGACGATCCCCAACGGGTGCGGCACCCATAGGCCCGGTCCGATCCTTGCCGAGCATGGGATGACGCAGTGGTACCAGTGGTAAATGATCTTTTCAACGATCAGTGACAGGGGGTATAAGTGGAGCTTGTGGAAAAAGGCTCCGACCCGGTAGAGCAGAACCATGTGAAAACCGGAGGAGATCAGGGCTGTGATACACAGCCGTATCACGTGCTTCCACAGCGGCGCGCCTTTGCGTTCCGGGGTATGCACACAAAGATCCTGCCAGACAGCGCTAAGCGTTGCTGGCTCGGCAATCTCCACGCGGGGTTGTTCGGATTCGGTCGGCATGCGTCTACGTGATTCAGTTCTGATCCCGTTCAGTCAATGACACTGTTCGATCCACGACCGGTCCTTCTCGTAGCCCAGCTCGATCAACACATCGCCGGCGAAGTGGTCGAAGACCTCGGCGGCCTCGCGGGTGAAGTGGTTTTTCCAGTCCCCGGCCTGACCCTTGCGGAGGAAGTCGC
>CAZJCN010000334.1:0-3131 GCA_964544195.1 uncultured Phycisphaeraceae bacterium
TGGAGCAGGATCTCCACCGCCGGCACACGCTGAACATCGGGCAGGAGCGTCGGCAAAAGCTTCTGGTACACGAAGGCTTGAAGCTGGTACGCCAGCAGGTTCCGGATGGCCTCGCGCTCCTCCTGCGGGAACAGGTCGTAGATACGGCCGAACGCCTGACTGGCACTGGAGGCGTGGATCGTCCCGAAGACCAGGTGGCCCGTCTCGGCGGCCTGCAGCGCCGCCTCGAATGTTTCCTTGTCACGCATCTCGCCGATCAACACCACGTCCGGGTTCTCACGCACCAGCGCCCGAAGCGCAATCGGGAAGCTGGGCACGTCCAGCCCGACCTCACGCTGATTGATGATCGCCTTCTTGTCCGTGAACAGATACTCGATCGGGTCTTCGATGGTGAGGATGTGGCAGGCACGGTTCTTGTTGATGTGGTCCAGCAAGGCCGCGATGGTCGTGCTCTTGCCGCTGCCGGTCACGCCGCACAGCAGGATCAGGCCGTGGTGCAGCTCACAGAGCTTGTACATCGTCGTCGGCAGGTACAGCTCCTCAAGATTGAGGATCTCGTTGCTGACGCGACGGGCGGCGATACCGCTTCGCCCACGGGTGCGGAAGATATTGACACGGAAGCGGTGTATCTCACCCTTGATATCGAAGTCGACACCGATATCCAGCGAGCCGTGCTCGGCATACCACTTCCACTGCGATTCGCTGAGTGAAGACTCGATCGCCCGTTCGAACTCCTTCGTGGGGATCGGGGGGACGTCCAGGTTTTTGAGCGAACCTTTGAGCCGTAGCTTGGGGACGTGGCCGGCCCGCATGATCAGGTCCGAGGACTTGAACTTGACCGCCGCCTCGAAATACTTGGCAAGCTTTGAGTCGGCCAGCGAACGCTGCTCGTCCACGTGGTCGACCACCATCGAATCATGCATCGAGCTGTCAGGCACGGTAGCTCCTTCGTAAATCCAAGCCTACTTATTGATACCCGGCCCGTGGCTGAAGCCGCCCCGCAGCAAAACCAGTTGCTGGCTTGCGGTCCCGCGGATGCGGATGCCGACCGGGTGATAAAGTTTACCCCATGCCTCCCGGGCCTGCACAGGAGCCAATCGGTTTCAGATCAAACCATGTGCCATTATGTCCAAATTTCCCTGTCATATCCCGAAACCCGATGAACACAGAAAAGCAAACGCAAGCAATTGCAATTTCAGGGATTACCTAAAAGATGTCGGGTTCACTTGGCTATCTCGACGAGTCATTCGGGAGGTGTATGGATATGGTCAGGGCGTGGCATCGCTTGAAGCCAGTTGCCTGGCGAGCTTGGCCTTGAAGTCTTCGACGTTGTCCCGGCGGATGGGGACGACCGCGAAGTAGAGCGACCCCGACAACGGCAGGACGGTTTCGTCACCCCGCGCCAGGCGGGCGAGGATGCGCACGGACTGGTAGCCGAACTGGTACGGATCCTGCACGAGGGTGGCATAGATTTCGCCATCGATAATGCCCTGAAGCGTGGCCTCGTGTTCATCGAACGCGATGAGCTTGATCTGCCCCGCCTTGCCGGCTTCCTTGAGTGCGGAAAGACACAACGGTGAGCTGTAGCCGAACATGCCCACCATGCAGTCGAGATCCGGGTGTTCCGTAATGGCTTGCACCGCGTTGGCGCGGGCCACCTCCATGTCAAAGTTGTCTACTTTGGTCCCGAGGATCGTATATCCCCCGCCGGTCAATGGTTGGTCGATCGGGTCGAACCCGTTGGGGTTCTCGGGCCGACCGAGCAACGCGTCGATGAAGCCCTGTCGGCGGAGTCGTGCATTGTCCTGATCAACCGTGCCGATGAAGATCATGACGGTTCCACCATCGGGCAGCGCTTCACGAACCAGCTCCGCGCAGGCTCGGCCGGCCCGGTAGTTGTCCGTGCCGATGTAACACAACCGGTCGGAATACGGGGCGTCCGAATCGTGCGTCAGTAACCGTGTGTGATGGGCGACCTGATTCAACAGGGCCGACTGCCTGCTTGGATCGATCGGACTGATTGCCACGCCGTCCACATCACGCTCAAGGATCTGTCGAAGGAACTTGTTCTGGTCATCGATCCCCTCACGCGGGTACAGCACTTCAACGTTAGCGTGTAATCGTTCTCCGGCTTCACGCGCCCCGGCTGCGGCGATCTCCCAGAATGCATCGGCCGCGTTGGTGATAAACACGATGTCCACGGGCGCCTCGGCTTCGTTCGCCTCTCGGAACCGATCCACCCATACCCACGTCGCCAACGAGGCCACAATCAATAACACGATCACCCAAGCTACCGTACCTTTGCCCGATGCAGCCATCGTAAGCTCCTTTGAGTCAGAATCATTACCAGCCAGAAAATTCGTTACGCCGGCAAATATGAAATGCTGATATACCGCCGATGTGTATGAATCATGATACCACGTCTTACAGCGGAAGAAAGGTCAAACAACGTGAACACAACCTGAAACACGTGTTACACATGTAACATCATTTCCAAGTAAAGAACGTAATGAGCTGGATGTCGGATCGTTAACGGCCAATGTGACAGATGAAGTGTGTCCTGTGGTATGATGAACGTATCACCTATGAAATCATGACAAACTGAATTCCTTCCACTCCTGATCTGGTAACAGAGAATGCCATGACAAGATTCTGGACCTTGATGCTGTTATGTATCCTGGTGATCCCGAACGCATGCACCGCCGATTCCCGGCCTGAGCAGGTCGCGGAACAACACGCAAGCAATCTGGGCCAAACCGAACATTCAACTACGCCAAAAGAAAAACCCATCGTCCGTCGGCCGTTTGTGGCTGAGATCGATGGACAATGGATCGGTAACGGGATCTGTTACGGTCCGCACCGGGACGGGCAGGCCCCGGGGGCCGATTCGCCGACACCCGAACAGCTTCTGGAAGACTTGCATATCCTGACCAAACACTGGCGTATCCTGCGGACCTACAGTTCCGTCGGTCCCACCGAAACTCTGTTGAAGGTAATCCGAGAAAACAACATTGATATGAAAGTCGTGGTCGGCGCGTGGATCGGGACGGAAGCCACGGTCGATGAAAACGGCCAAATCGTGGAACACCACCCCGAAGCTGTGGAAAGCAACCGTAATGAAGTGAGGACCG
>CAZJCN010000335.1:0-3125 GCA_964544195.1 uncultured Phycisphaeraceae bacterium
CATCAGAGGTGGCGGTCAGTTGCAGGACGTCAAACACGCCGGGTGTACCGCCCCCACCGCCATCGGTATCTTCAAACGTACCGGAGAAGGCGAACTGTTGCCCCTCATCACCGACCTGATCCAGCCCGGCATCCACAAGCAACGTCGCCGAGAGCAGCAATCGATCTTCCATCGACTCCATGCTGGGCTGTGCACCACTTCTTGGAGCAGTCCGAACAGCCAGTCGAGCTTTCGTTGATAGACGCAGACGAGATAGACGATCTCTGAGCGACGATGTGTGTGTCATCATTCTTCTCCCATAAGAATCAGAATAAACAAGTTTTGAATACGAAACCGGAAATCAAAGGTGCGAGCGCACCCAAGATGAGCACGGATTGTTCACAATCACTTCTTCCACTTCTTCCCATCCACTGTACCGAGCTATTTCTAATCACTTGCGATCGGTAACGCAAGACCTTCGACACAATTTTTTTCTAGAAATGTCACCATAATTCAACCGTCTTGATTACTGAGATATTTCACCTGCTCGTGGAATAATATTGCATGAAGTTATAAGGCGTGATCGATTCGTGTGAAGCTGGGAAATGACGCCACGGTGTTTAACCCGTTCAAACTTGCAGGCCAACCAGGGGGAGAAGACGATGTTATACAATCGATAGTCATCAGGAATGAATCCTGTTCGCCGTGGAGATGCCGGCATGGAGGAACGAAAACTGCGGGTGATGGTGCTGGCTGGGGGGCCGGATCGGGAACGCACGGTCAGCCTTGCCGGTGGCGAGCAGGTGTCCGAGGCGCTGCAGCAAGCCGGGTACGAGGTTCGGCTGCGCGACATCATGCCGGATCAACTCGACGCGCTCGATGAGTTCGAACAATGGGGTGGGGATGTGCTGTTCCCCGTGCTGCACGGGCGTTGGGGTGAGGGGGGAGAATTGCAACGGGTTCTGAGCAACCGCGACTTGGCCTACGTCGGTTCCGGCCCGGCAGCGGCCAGCCTGTGCATCAATAAACACCTGACAAAACTCACCCTGGAACCCTTGGGCATCCGAACGCCTCCCGCCGAGCTGCTGTTGCCCGGCCAAGAACGAACCATCAAGGCCCCGGTGGTCATCAAGGCCCCGGAAGAAGGTTCAACGATCGGCCTGCGCATCTGCCACACCGAGGACGAAGCCAGACAGGCCTGCGAAGAGCTGAGCCGGGAGTACTCACGACTGATGGCGGAGAGTTATATCAAGGGTCGGGAGCTGACCGTCGGCGTGATTGAAGATGAATCGGGTCAGCCCACCCCCCTGCCGCCGATCCACATCATCCCGGCCGGGGAATGCTACGACTACGACGCGAAGTACCAGCGCGATGACACACAGTATCGTTTCGACACCGACCTGCCCGAACAGGTGTTGAATCAGGTATCGGAATGGTCACTGACCGCGTTCCGAGTGCTGGGGATCCGCCACCTGTGCCGGGCGGATTACCTGGTGGATGAATACGACCGCGCCTGGTTCATTGAGGTCAACACCATGCCGGGCTTCACCTCGCACTCGCTGCTTCCCATGGCCGCGGCAAAGGCGGGGTTGACCCTATCACAACTGACAGACCGCCTCGTCCGTCGCGCCCTATCGGACCATCAACCGAACAGCGCGGTCTATACCGGGTGACCCGGTTCGAAGCCGACAAACAGATTCGCCATCCTCGGGCCTATAAACCCTGTGATGATTCACGGATAGGATCAAGCTCCTGTGCGTTCGGCTTTTGGCGTAAATCCATGCGGTTGGCCGATGGTGTTACTGCCCGACGTTCTCAGGAGTACCCCACCGTATGGGTTGGTTTCTGACACGAAAAAGCAATAAACGCAGCAAGTCCCGAAAGCACACAAGCCTGATGGAACCGCAGTCCTGGGACCCGCAGCGCACACTGATGGGACTGAAGCTCCTGGGCGCTTTTGCCTTGGCCGTGGCACTGATCATCGGTTGGCGTTACGCCGAGCGAGCGATGCTGGAGTACGCCAAAACACACAGCCCGGTCCGGGAGGTCACCTCGGAGCGTATCGAACTGATCGACGCGCCGAGTTGGATGAGTGACGCGATCCAACAGCAGATCCGCGCTTGTGCCGCCCAACCCATCAGCCCCGATCCGATGGACGGGTGGAGCCTTCGTCTGGCAGCGAAAAACCTGCAACACAACCCGTGGATTGAACAGGTTCGACAAGTGGAACGTCGTTCAGATGGTCGGATCGAGGTCCGGGCGGACTATCGCCGGCCTGTTGCGATCGTGGAAGCGAGAGACGGCTATCACCTGATCGACCGTAACGCGGTGTGTCTGCCGGGAGTCTATGGCGAACATCAAGCCTACCGGCTTGGCCTGATCATTCTCGCGAACGCCGCCTCTCCCCCACCACCCGAGGCCGGCCAGACCTGGCCCGGCGAAGACGTGATGGCCGGGCTGGAACTGATCCGGCTGATGGAGGAAGAACCGTGTCGGGTTCAGGTCCGTGAAATCGACCTCGGCCAACGCGATGCCCGCGGAAGGCTGTGGCTGGTGCTGAATACGAACCTCGGACCGGTGCAATGGGGATTGCCACCCGGGCAAGGCCAAGGGATCGATACCGACCCGCGTCTTAAACTGCGACGACTCAACGCGGTCACTCAGGCCGGTCTGCCAGCGCTCGCAGCGGGAGAGATTATCGATGTCTCGGGTCCGGCTCCGGGCACGCTGTCACGATAACCACCCGAATCAATAACTGATTACTCGGCCTTGCCGTTGATGGCTTCGGGAAGGTCGGGTTCGTCAGGTTTGGGGGCATCGGGGGGATGCAACAGGGCGTACTGTCGGCCGTACTTGTACGCCGTGACGAAGATGAATCCGTAGATCACAAAGAACACCGCCAGCACATAGCGCCACCTCAGTTCCAGCGCCACCATCGCGTAGCCCAGGATGGCAAACACGGCGGCAAAGAAATAGATCACGAACACCGCCTGCTTCACACTCAGCCCACGCCGACGCAACAGGTGGTGGATGTGTTGGCTGTCTGGGCTGAAGATCGGTTTGCCCTGCATCTTTCGCCGAAAGATCGCCAGTGAGGTGTCGGTGATCGGCACGGCAAAGACGATCAATCCCGCGGTGACCAGCAG
>CAZJCN010000336.1:0-3114 GCA_964544195.1 uncultured Phycisphaeraceae bacterium
ATTGGGCCAGCTCATGGTTCGATTGCAGCACGTAAACCTGTTCGGGGAACCGGGCTTTGAGATCAGCCAACCTGGCCAGCATCCGCACGGACAGGTCCAGGCCGTTGACCAGGTCCGGCCCGTGGATCACCTCGTGAAGGATGAGCCGGTTGTTCGGGCTGGCATCGAGCGAAGCGAGTTTGATCAGGCGCTGGTAGTTCTGCGCGTTGTCATGCAGGTCGCCGGTGATCAACAATCTGCCGGCGTCTTTGGGTAGGTCCACCACGGCCCCATCTCGGCCGGGGGTGTTGAGATTGGCTTCCGCGCCTCGATGAAAGGCCTCGGCCACGGCAGCCGGATCGCGAAGATCCAGGTCACATACAGCAGGATCGAGTGTCATAAGGCGAGCAGTATGGCCGAAGCACGGATCAGCTGCGAATCATGGAGACGATAAAAGGGCTTGTCGATCGGCACTGGTGTAGGCATGATGGCAATAATCGGGTATCCCGGGCGTTGAACTTAAGGAGCGTGCATGGGCCGGGATTTTTCAGAACTGCCTGTGGAACAAGTGCTTAGACAGGCGGCCCAAGGCGACGCCTCCGCCTGGCGGGTACTGGTGTACCGCTACACCCCCCGGGTCTACGGCCTATTAGTTAACCAGTGTCATGACAAGGAATTAGCCGAAGAACTCACACAGGCAACTTTCGTCAAGGTCGTAAAAAAACTCAACCATCGGGGCGGATATAAGGAGACCGGCCGATTTGAAGCATGGCTGTTCCGGATCGCGATGAACGGCCTGCGGGATGAGATGCGTAGACGAAAACGTCAGGCCGTCCCCACGGACATGGGCCCCTCTGCCGCCAGCGGGAAAGACGAACAGACCGGGGGGTGGGCGGAAGCCCAACAAGCGGTGATCGCCGGCGGACCGTCCCCGGCTCAAGACCCGGCCGACGCTCTGATCCGACATGAGCAGGTCCAGCACCTCAGAGCTGCGATTCAAAAACTCAGCCAGGCCGACCAGCAGATCATCCACCTGCGACATGCCGCAGGACTGAGCTTCGCCCAGATCGCCGAAACGCTCGGACAACCCTTGGGAACCGTCCTCTCGCGAGGCCACCGGGCACTGAACAAACTGAAAAAACTGATGATGGAGTATGAACAAGGACAGATAGCCAACGCGGACCCGGACAGTGCCCCGGCGGGACATACCGCCTGACATCCCTTAGCTGCTCCGGCAAGCTCCGCAGAAATGGACTCGACGATGAACCCGAGTGATCCGAAACAACCCGAACCTTCCAGCGATCCGAATTTGGATGCGCTGTTGAACCAGGCACTCCAAACCGGCGCCCCGGCTCCGGCCCCGGATCTGGCTGACCGCATCTACCGCAAGACTCGGCCCATGCTCCGACAGCCCACCGTCCTGGCGCGGACCGGGCCAACCCTCCTGCGTGTCGCCGCAGTCATCGCATTGATCGTCGGTGGAACAATCGTCTTGACGCTGATCCAGCAACCGGACACGGCTACGAATCTCGTAGAAAACACGGATCAACCCGACTCGTATGATTTCACCGCCATCGAACCCGATCTGGAAGCGATCGCCCAAGCCATGAATTCAGCCGGCACACCGATCGATCAGCAATTGGATGTCCTGTCTCTGCGGGTCGATTGGGTGAGCGTGGAAGACCCTTGGGACGGATTGGACCGTGGAACCGATGAGCTGATCGATGAGGCCGTGGTTCGGTTTGAAATGGACCTGCTTGCTGATTCTTCAGCCTACTTCATCACGGACGAGCAGGCGGTGTTTTGAGTAATCTCACTTCCCACAACGAAAGATGCGAGCCATGAAACCTGCGAGCCTGTATATCGTGACTGCATTGGTGCTGGGAATCCTCTCCTACGCACACGCACAAGATCACACCGGCCCCGATCCGATGTCACCCGGCCCCAAGCACCACATGGAGCCGGGCCCCCCGCCGCATGATGATTCTCCCCGAGATCGGCGCGAGCACGCCCGCCCGATGAGCCCCGAGCAGGTGCAGGAAGCGATCGAACTGATCCGCCGGTTTGACCCGGAAAAAGCCGACCGGCTCGAAAAGGCGCTGGCGGACAACCCACAACGTGTCGGCTGGTACCTGCGTGAGAAGTTTCCGATGATCGAGCGCTTCCTCGCGATGCGCCGTTATGACCCGGAAGGGTTCGAGCTTCGCGTCAAGGATCTGGTACTCACCCAGCAGTGTTTCAAGGCTGCCGAGCGCGTGCGAAAAGCCATCCGTGAAGATGACGACGAGCTGGCGGCACTGGAGCTGGCCAACCTGCAGGCGCTGGTAGCCGAACACTTTGATGTCCGACAGGAGTTGCGTGAATACGAACTGGCGAAACTCCGCCAACGCATCGAAGAGATGGAGCAGCAGCTGATTCAACGTTCAAATCAACGCGACTCACTGATCGATCAGCGTGTGGAAGAACTGGTCGGTGAGCAGAACCCCATCCCCTGGTAACGCCGCAGGCCGAGGCATCAGGCCACAACCCGGGCCGGGTGTTCCAACGGATCAACCACCCCCGCTTCATGGAACGCCGTCTTGCGCCGTCGGCAACCCGGACACACTCTACAGGGCGTGTCCGAGTAGCCCACACAGCTCCAGGCACGCTCCCAAGGGACATGCAGTTCCTGGCCCAACTCGATCACCTGACGATCCGTCAACTCCAACAACGGGGTATCAATACGAGGCGTTTCGCCCATGTCGCAGTCGCCGGACTGATCCGCCAGCAGGGCCTGTTCGGTGGCACGGGCCGCCGCCTTGTGATCGCCGTTGAATGACGCAGGCCAGATGACCCGGCCGGCCTGAATATGCCTTGACCACGCCAAGGCCGCCAACAACATCTGCGGCGCGACCAACGGCCCCATTGGCGTCCCGTCCGGGGCCTTCCCCTGCCCGTGACCGTAAAGATGAAGCAGATCCAACTGATGGACCTTCTTCAGTTGGAAGAACTCAGCCTGCCGGTGGACGTGTTCCAGCCGTTGATGGGCGTTGTCCCGGCCGTCGTTGATAAACAGCAATGACAGACGGGTTTGAGGGTCATTGTCCAGGGTCAGGGCCGTGGCCACCAGGCTGCGGATCCCGCCGGCATGCAATA
>CAZJCN010000337.1:0-3113 GCA_964544195.1 uncultured Phycisphaeraceae bacterium
CGGCAAAGAGCCAGAGTCGTTGCGCGACCTTCTGTTGGACTATCGTGACTGGAGGTCATCATGCGTCTCCGTTCTTCCATCCCCCGTAGGTATCCCCCCGGACCGTCCTGGGGGGGTCTTAAAAGGCTGCCGGCACGCTCTCGCACACCGGCGCCATGCTCCTCTTGGGGAGCAAACGCGGCTCACGCCGCGGGAGGGTGCTGTGAAGCGCCGATGTTGGATCGCTTCTTTTCGTGTGACTGGTATGACGCAAGAATCCGGTCGATTGCTTCAGCGATTGTCCAACCACGCTCTTTGCAGATGCGGTCTATGGCCTGCCTTGTTTGCGGCCGGATCCGGATTTGGGTTGGAACTTGTTCAGCCATAACAGCCACCATTGTGCCACACGATAATACTATGGTCGTCAAAAGTCAACAAATATCACCAAAATATCAGTAGAAATACCCTTGTGGGTATCAGATACTTTCTTTAATGAATGAGAGGCAACAACTTAAGATTTTTGTCCGCCCATCGGCCAAGGAAGCCGTCGAAGCGGTCTGTAAGCGTTATGGCATGACGCAGCAGGAATTATGCAGTCGTGTGTTTGAATGGTTCGCTGATCAAGAAGAGGGATTACAGGCAACAGTACTTGGCCTCCTGCCGAAAGAATATAAAACAGAGATGATCCAGCGGATGTTAAAAGACATGTTGAATGATCAGACGAGATCAATTGATCAATCCCGCCTCGCCGCGAAGCGGGCGCAGGAGGTCCACTACACACGCAAAAAGAAGCCGAAGGCGTGAGGGATCAGTGATGCAGGGGCATGACCGGGATCGGGTGCGGCAGATTGGGGGTGAGCATCGCGGCGGGGGCGTCCACGCCCTGCGTCACGTAGACATGCAGCCGCATCAGGTCCATGGGCCGGATCATCGCCATCACCAGCCCGATCAGGTTGCAGACCGCTTCCTCGCCCAGGGGGGTGTCCGGCTCGCCGTGGATGTCCAGGTCCGCTCGGGCCAGGTGTGCCAGCTCGTGCCAGACAACGGACCACCGCTTGGCCGGCGGCAGCTCCATCGAAAACATGACCCGCTGGTGGGTCGGGTCCGCCAACCCGTGGCAGGCCCCGCCGTCAGGGTGCGTCAGGTCGTCCGAAACCGCCAGGATCTGATACCGATAGGGGCCGACATTCAGGTCCATATGAGGGTTCCTCCGGAATACTGTTAGGGTAATGTATGGTTTTTGGGCGGCCCGTCAACACATTGGATCATAAGGAGGATGCCATGCCGTGGATCGTCAAGGGGCTGGATCGAGAGACCGGTCAACCTCGTCATAGGGTATATGAGCGTTCGGGGATTGAAAGCGCGCGTTACGAGGATGACGTCCGGGCACGGGCGTCGGCCGAAGGGATTCTGGTTGAGCAGATCAGCTATATTCCTTGGGAAGAATATGAAACCCCACACGGCCCCCCCCGATTGCTGTGGAAGTTAAGCGATGAGGCCATGATCAGTCTTGCTGCACTGATATTTACAGGGATTGGGCTGGTCGTATATGGGGTCTGGACAGTGGTTGATGAAGCCCCTCTGCATGGGGACGCCATCCGTGTGATTCCAGTGGGACTGACTCCAATCTATGCGCTTGGGCTGGCGATTGCCGGTGTACAGATATTGGCGCTGGCTGGGATGGTCCTGATGACCCAATCGATCAGACGAGTGGCCTATCAGCTGCTCAAGCAGATGCAACAAAACAGTGGATGAATGTGACTTGATACGGATACAGGCTGATTTGCCCTTCATGCGTTTTCCGCGCACGATATGCGCTGAATCACCGCCGCCCCATGGCGGCATGATCCTAAATCGTTGATGACTTTGAACATGATGTAAAGCATCCAAATTATAGGATTTATCGTTGATTCCGCTCAGTTTTAAGTGTATTATTGTCTGTGTGTGATGCTGGAGGCCCGTGGTTTGCGGGTGGGTTGGCATGATGTCAGGCCCTACAACCAGCAGAAGCAACGGCCCGTACCTTGGTGGGGACGGTGTCCGATATCCGGAGATGGGAGGAGAGGGTCAATCCATACCGTCAGCGTGACGATAGGGTAATTACACCCGGTAAATGTGCGTGCGCGTAGTATGGGGACAGTCGTTATGACTAGGACCGAGACTCAAAAAAAAACACAGGCGGTTCAATTGAATGCCCAGAACCCTGATCAGCAGGTGGTGATCACACCACCTGATCAGGATCGGTTTGTCATCAGTTGCAAAAAGGCGATCGAAGCCTGCGTCAAGCATCATCAGAGCGAGAAGCTGATGCAAGCAGATATTGCCAAGATGATCCAACACTGTCGCGGGTGGGTGTCTGAACATGCTGATCTCGTAGGCAAGTCTTATGTTGCCCCTCACGGGTATAAAATTGTCTTTTATGTGGCGCCTCCCACCGAAGGCTTCAGCTTCGATCTGGCCGAGAAAGTGGCTGATTTATCGTATGAGTTGAAGCGTACCTATCAAGCTGTCAGTTGTGATGCCATGGCCATCCCGGGGGGCGATGACGAAGCCGTGAAGGCTTTTGTTGATATTGAAACGGCATTTCCAATGGGTGGTCATGGGCAGAGAGAGCAACCATCGTGAAAAGTGGAAGCGTAACCGGGCGTTCATCGAAACCATCTCGGATCAGTATCCTGAATGGGTAGTGACAGCCGCGTTCTATACGGCTTTGCACTTGGTTGAGTGGCTTTTTGCATCGGATGGTCTTGATCCGGGACGGGATCACGACGATCGTGATAATAAACTCATGAATACCCGGTACGATCCGATCCGAGGGGCCTACAAGACGCTTAAGGATGCGTCAATGACCGCCCGGTATGACGCCACTAAGAACGGACGCAGGTCATTCACCCCAGAAAACATAAAGACAACAATACTCGGTAAATACCTCAAAACGATTGAGGACTTCGTTCTCGCTGAGGTTGATCCGAAGCAGAAACATACCCCTTCCCCGATCCAATGGCCGAAACAGCCAAAACTCTGATTCAACGATGTTGTTGGTGAATCGGATTCGGATGGTATCCCGCAACCCTTGACTGATCACCCGCCAACCGTACATTGGAGGTGCCGACCCGGCGAGGAGGTGCGCCGGC
>CAZJCN010000338.1:0-3100 GCA_964544195.1 uncultured Phycisphaeraceae bacterium
CGGCGGGGCGTCGTGATTTTCGATCGGTCAGGACGAAGCCGACGGCGATCAGGGCGGAGAGCCACAGCACGGGGACGCCGCCTTCTCGGTTGAAGCGTGCGATGTTATGGGTTTCGCGCGGGGTGGGTTGTCCGCCGAGGGCGCCGTAGCCGGTGTTGAGCAGCCATTGTCGCTTGAGCGCGTCGAGTTTGTCGGGCTGTCCCCGTGACAGGCCGTGGGCGTTGTTCCATCGCTGGACGAGTGTGTCGTCCCAGTGTCCTTGGCCGAGGGTGTCGGCGGCGAAGGGGAAGACGGGGTTGCCGGTCTGCACCGCGTTGCGGATGAAGTAAGGCGAAAGGGTGAGCAGACCGACGACGGCCGCGACGAGAGCGGCTTGAAAGCCTTGCTTGAAGCGGTGCGTAGTTTGCGGTGATTCGGGATGTGTTGGTTTTGGATAGTTGAGATTGAACAGGAGGATCAGGCCGACGGGCACGGCCAGCATGACGCCGGCGGTCAGTTTGGCGAGGGTGGCGGCGCCCAGGAGCAGGCCGATGAGGACGGCATGGCGTATCGGTGTGTTGCCGTGGGGTGTGAAAGTCATCGCCAACGCGGCGGCGCCGAAGGCGAGCATGCCCATTTCGTTGTACGCCAACGACCCGGTCACGGTGACCCACGGGACGACGAGGAACATCGCCGCGGTGCCGATGGCGGTGTGGCGGTCGGCGAAGGGAGCGACGGCCCGTGCGCAACAGGCGGCGGCGAGCAGGGCGAGGCTGGCGTGAAACAGTTGGGCGGGGAAGATGGCGTTGAGCGCGGAGCCGTGGAGTGTGGCGAGCAGCAGGTAGGCGTTTTCGATGAGGCTGGGCAGGAAGCTGTAGACGTTGTGCGTCAGCCCGAGCATGTGGCCGAGTTCGAGCCATTCGCGTGGCAGTTGCAGGTGGTAACTGGTGACGTCGTAGGCGAAGGCCTCGACGCGCCAGAGCGTCCCGGGCGGGCAGCAGGCAGCGACCCAGAGCAGGGCGATGCCTGGGGTCAGCAACAGTAGCGACCAGGGCAGGGGGTGGCGCGGTGCGTGGGTTGGTGTGTTGTGGGTTGGACGAAGACGCCAGAGGTTCAACACGGCGCTGATCGTCAGCATGGCGCAGGCGGTGATGACATGCAGCAGGCCGAGCGCCGCGATGATCCAGTTGACCCAGAGCAACACCGCCATGCCGAGCGCGAGCTGGATGGCGAGGGGTGGTTGTGTTTGTTTGAACAGCAGTCGGGTGAGGGCGAAGCCGAGTCCGGCGGCGGCGAGCCATAACGCCGCGAGTGCAGGGATGGCTTTGGCGGTGACGGTGAGCAGGGACACCAGAGCTTGCGGGTATCGGAGCGTCAGGCCGTTTTGTGTCAGCCAGCAGATGATGACGCCCAGCGATAACAGGAAGCAGGCCGGTACGAGAAGGGGGTTTGGACTGTTGACCGATTGGCGATCGTTCACGCGGGTCAGTGTAGCGGTTGGACGGGTTAGTTGTCGTGTTCGGGGTCGGAGGGTTTGTGTGTGGAGTTGTCGGAAGGCGGGTCTTTGAGGTCGAACAGTCGGCGGAGCGCTGCGGCGTAGAAACCGAGCGGCGCGTCGGGGTTTCGGTGGTCGATCTGGCTGAGGGGCAGGTGCAGGATCTTATTGATCAGGCGGTGGGTGTGTTCTTCGATGGCCTGTCGGACAGCGGGGGAGTCGGCCTGTTGGGTCAGTTTGCGCAGGGTGCGCCGGTTTTCTTCTTGGCCGAGATCGTGGAGTTGGTTTCGCAGTTGTCGGATAAGTTGGCCGAGGTTGGCGTGGGTGATCTGGCTGAGGCAGGCGGCGACGGCGCGGTTCAAATGGGATTCACAGGCGTGGATCACGTCGGCTTGCGGGCCTGTGCCGTGGGCGGCGAGATGTTGCAGGTCGTCAAGGTTGTGGAGGTAGAGGTTTTTCATCGAGCCGACGGCCGGGTCGACGTTCCGAGGCAGACCCAGGTCGATGACGACCAGCGGGCGGTAGCATCGGCGTTTGAGGATGGGCTTGAGGCGGGTGGGGGTGAGGATCGGCTCCGGTGCAGAAGCGCTGGTGACGACGACGTCGGTTTTTTCCAACAGGTGGTCAAGTTCCTCCCACGGCCGGGCGCCGCCGAGGTCACTGGTCAGCCCGAGTTGTTCGGCGAGTTGCAGTGCGCGTTCGGATGTGCGGTTGATGACAAGGAGCCTGCCGGGCTTATGACGGAGCAGGTGTTGGAGTGTGTCTTCAGCGATTTCGCCTGCGCCGATCGCAAGGATGGTTCTTCGGGACAGGTCGTTGAAGACTTGTTGTGCGAGGCCGGCGGCGACGGAGCCGACGGACCTGGGGTGTCGATCGATCCCGGTGGCGGTTCGAGCCTGTCGGGCGGCGGCGATGGCCTGTTGGAAGACACGGTGCAGCACCGGGCCGACGGTTCCGCAGGCGACGGCGGATTCATAGGCACGCTTGACCTGCCCGAGGATCTGCGGTTCACCAATGACCATCGAGTCCAACCCGCAGCAGACGCGGAACAGGTGGCCGATGGCCTGGTCCTGTTCGCGGTGGATCGTAGCGGCGGCGAGCTGATCGGTCGGGACATCAAACAACTCGGCGAGGAGGGCACGCAGGTCGTCGGCGTCGGGCGGCTGTTGATTCGGGCGAGTGGCGTAGACCTCCAGCCGATTGCAGGTGGACAGGACCACGCATTCCGAGGCGGGGAAGCGCTGCCTGATTGTTTGCAGGTACGGTCGGAGGTCGCCGACGACCGCGCAGCGTTCGCGTAACGACAGCGGCGCGGTCCGGTGATTGATCCCGACGAACAGCACACGCATTACCCGGCCCTCCGACAGGTTGCGGACAGGCGGGACAAACGGACAAGTCCTCGCAAGACTGAACGAATGATGTTGACGGTCATGGGGTCGGCATGGTGGGGTCAGGAATCAGGTTGTGCCAGTGATTCATAGTAGGCGATCAGCGCGTCTTTGCCATGTCGACGGAGTGTTTCGATCGCTTCGGAATCGGCGAGGCGTTGAAGCTGGCGTCGCCTTTCCTGTGGGTCGGTGATGCGCTGCTGGATGATCGGGCGGAAGCGGGCGGCCAGTTCGATCA
>CAZJCN010000339.1:0-3096 GCA_964544195.1 uncultured Phycisphaeraceae bacterium
CCTTCAAACGTGTAGCGGATGTTGTCCGCGTTCCATCGGTCATACGCCGACTGCAACCGTTGCGCGACTTCCGGAAGCTCGTCGATCAGGTTACGCGTCTCACCCGGGTCCTGATTCAGGTCGTACAGTTCCACCTCCGGGGTCTGCCACCGCGGCTTGACCAGCTTCATCCCGTCCTTGTCCACAATCGCCCAGGCGCAGTTGTCCCGACGGCGGAAATACACGTAATCATGCGCCGGCCGCATCGGCTCGGTGGTGACGCATTCAATCAGGTCGGCACCTTCCATCCCCGACTGGTCCGCCCCGGCCACCGCCGCCACCGTCCGCGTGATGTCGATCGAGTTCACCGGATAGTCGTACCGCGTCCCCGGCTCCAGCTTGCCCGGCCAGTACGCGAAGAACGGCACATGGATCCCGCCTTCATACACCGAACCCTTCCCGTCCCGGTAGGGGGCGTTGCGCACCGTGCCCGCCGACTCCTCCACCTTGGGGTACCCCGGCTCGGGTCCTCCGTTGTCGCTTTGGAACAGGATCAACGTGTTCTCTTTCAGCCCCAGTGCTTCGAGACGATCCATCAGCCGAGCGATGTCACGATCCAGCTCGACCACCATCGCCGCGTACACCTTGCGGAACTTGTGATCGATGTGGTCCATCTCATCGATCGTTTCCTTCGGCGCCTGAAACGGCCCGTGCGGCGCGTTGTAGCTCAGGTACAGGAAGAACGGCTGATCTTTGCTGGACTCGATAAACTCGATCGCCTTGTCCGTCAGTTGGTTCGTGAGGTAGCCCTCGACATTGGCAAACTTGCGGTTGTCGATCAGCGGGCCGTAGTAGGGCATGTCCAATCGGCGTGAGTCGGTCTCGAAGTATTGATGCCCACCGCCGATGATCCCGAAGAAGTAGTCGAACCCTCGGTTCAGGGGATGATGCAGCGGGCTGGCGCCGAGGTGCCACTTGCCGACGATCCCGGTCCGGTACCCGACCTTCTTGAGACGGTCCGCAATGGTGATTTCCGACGCCGGCAGACCCCCTTGCCGATACCGTGGCGCCGTCGGCACGTTCGTCTCGTAACCGAACCTCGCTTGGTACCGTCCCGTCATCAGCGCCGCGCGGGTCGGTGAACAGAACGGGTGGTTCGCATACCCCATCGTGAACTCCACCCCGCCACGCGCCAGCCGGTCGATGTTCGGCGTCTCGATGTCCGGAGCACCCGTGTATCCCAAGTCCCCGTACCCAAGATCATCAACCAGAATCACGATCACGTTCGGCGTTTCGGCGTACACCCAGCCACAGACCCCGACCACCAGCGCAAACAGCCAACCCTTAATCAAAACATGCATCAATTGTCTCCTTATCAACCTCATAAGTCGGCGTATGGCGATTCTCTTGAGCCCATCCCGTCGAGTGCTTCCACCCGCTGCAGGCTAAAAATGTAGACATTTGACAATAATACGGAAAGTTAGACACGAAGACATTCCGATTTCGCCGATTCGCATTTCGGAGATTAACTGACAATGGACGTTTCGTTCGTGCTAAAGTAATTTATCATCGAAATCAGGGCGGGTTTTGTCAGTATGGCAGCGACAACGCAAACGTCCACAGACGAAACCGATGAATCATGACCTCAAAGGCTCAATCATGACCGACATGCCCCATCCCGTATCCATCTACCGTTTCGGTGAACAGGCCCCCGGCACGCTTGAACCCGCATTCCCCCGCGGACCCGGTCGAGTTATTCATCAGCAGGGACGTCCGGCCGTCGTCTTCGACCGGCTGCACGACGGCTTCGCCCTGACCAACAACACACTTCGGGCTGACCGTGGCACCGCCGCGCTTTGGATATGCCCCCTCGATGATCTTGCTCCCCAAGCTCAGCACACCCAGCACCGAAAGCACAACCCCGGCTTCGATTACTACGTCTTCCTCAGCGATCTCGAAGCCCCCCTCGACCCCCGCGCCGCGCAGTTCGCCTTCTACATGCACACCTACTGGCACCCGGTCTTCATGGCTAAGTGGCATCAGGGCGATTACCAGAGCCTGTTCTGGTCGCACCAGCGCGGCGCCATCGCCATCGCCAATCACATGCACCTGCACCGTGACCGCTGGCAGCACCTTGCCTGCTCCTGGGATCGTACCAACGGGCAATACCGCATCTATGTCAACGGCGTCCTCGTCGGCATGCAGGACACCACCTACGACGGCGTCCTCCCCAAACAGCCCGCCGGGCCGATCGCCTACGGAGCCGCACCACGCGTTGGTTATGGCGAAGTCCGCTTCTATGACGACGTCCTGACCGACGAGCAGGTGGCACAGCTCGCGCTCGACGGTGCCTACCCGCTTGATCCACAGCTGCTGCAACAGACCAGACGCGAACACGCCCACGCCGAGCCGAAGTCTTTCTCTCCGCCCGATCTTGAAGGCGAAGGTTGGATACCTCAACTCCAACTCTCCCTGACCAGCCCCGACGACCTGCTCGCCTTCTACCATCAGGGCTGCAACCACGGCATCACCGTCTCTGAAAAGGGGACCCGCGTCGTCACCCCGGAGCTTCACGAATACTATGACCATCCCAGCCCGCCTTGGGGCGATCAGACCCGCATGTACCTCTGGACCCGTAAGGTCTTCGAAGGCGACCTCTACGTCACCTTCGAGTTCCAGACCCACCGCCGAGGCGGGCTGAGCCTGCTCATGACACAGGCCGCCGGCATGCATGGCGAAGACTTCCTCCACACCTACCATCCCCGTGTCGACGGTTCGATGAGCATGGTCTGCTGGGAGGACGTGCGAAACTATCACTGGGAATACATGCGTGAGATGTGCGACATCCGCAACGACGTTGCCACCCACGCCATGCTCAAGAACCCGTGGTACAAGCCCATGGCCTACCTCGCTACGCAGGACCGATGGGAACTGGACCGGACCTACCGACTCCACTACCTGCAACGAGGCGACCACATCCTCGGCGCCATCGACGACGTGACCGTCATCGACGCCACCGACACCCCCTGGGACAACAACGGCCCGGTCCTGCGCCACGGCGCCGTCGCCATCCGTTGCATGATGCGGACAGACATGACCTTCCGGAACCTGGAAATC
>CAZJCN010000340.1:0-3093 GCA_964544195.1 uncultured Phycisphaeraceae bacterium
GGCCGCCGCACTTGGTCAGTTTCACATTGACGCCGTGGAAATACCCATGGCAGCGGTCGACGTCGGCCTCGACAATACAGCTTTCATCAGCGATCACCGGCAGGGCCGACTCCGTGTAGACCCGTTTCATGCCGGCCCAGTCATCGGCCTTGAGTGGCTGCTCGATGAACTCGACACCGAGTCCTTTCAGCTCCTGAGAATTGTCTATGGTCTGTTGGGCATCCCAACCACAGTTTGCATCAACCCGAAAGACCGCATCGGTATGCCTTCTTAACTCACGCACAATCGCGAGGTCTTCGTCGGTCCCGAGTTTGATCTTGTAAATAGGCCAGCCTTCAAACTCTTTCATTTTCGCCACCATTTTTTCGATGGTGTCGATGCCGATGGTGTAATCACTTGGGGGGATATCATCCAGCGTCAGTCCCCAAAGCTCATACACCGGTTTGCCGTGCTTTTTACCCCAGAGGTCATGGGCAGCCTCATCCAAGGCACATAGAGCAAACATCTGGTCATGCAGGCGTGGATACATCACCTCCCACAGCTCAGTGGGATCGGCAAAAGAAGTCTGCTCGATATCGGGGCGGACCGTTTCGAGGGCCTCGGCCATGGTGTCGAACGTGACGCCATAATAGGGAATCGAAGCCCCCTCACCGAAGCCGCTGATGCCGTCCTCAGCAAGCTCCACGACCAAGTTGCGTTGATGGGTGCGTGTACCGTGGCTGGTGGTCCATGGGTGGCGGATGGGGAGATTGACTTCGTGCAGGACCAGCTTCACTGAAGCACCCCTTCAGCTCGCAAACGGGCCTGGTATTCACGGATTGCGTTGACCAACTCGTCCGGGCCGTGACGGATAACATCGCAGACCGGCAGGTTCAATTCATCCCGCAACCGATTCCGCTCGGATTCGATTACTTTTTCATCCGTGATATTCCGAGTGTTCATGGCAATACCGATGACCTTGCAGGGATGACGCAGGTCGGCAGCCCTCTCGTATAAGTCGATGATTTCTTCCAAAGGCGGGATGGTTAAATGTTCCATGCCGTAGACATGTGTACGTCCCATCTCATAGCACATGATCAGGCCATGCGGTATGCATCCGTGAAGCAACCCGAGCGTCACCGATGAATATCGAGGCTGGACCAGACTGCCCTGCCCTTCTATGACAATGATCTCGTGGTGCTGATTCTGAAGCACGAGCTTCTCGGCGGCCCCGTTGATAAAGTCGGCCACGACACAGTCGATCGGGATGCCGTCGCCTTCGACCATGATGCCGGTCTGACCGGTGGCAACAAACTTGGCATCATGGCCGGCTTGTTTCAGTGCCAGTGTCAACTCAACCGCCGTGACCATCTTGCCGCACGAACAGTCATGCCCGACCGTCTGGATACGCAGGCAGGTTGAGTTCAAGCCTTGGCGCTGGGCGACATCGCGTTCCCGATTCTTGCGGACATCGGTCAGAGTCACACCCGCCCGTTTGGCCGCTTCGCTGATCTCGGGATCGTCGCTCAGAAAAGTGTGCAGGCCGGCAACGACGTTCATGCCTCGGTCGATCGCATCCAATACGATGGCTCGCATATTGTCGGGGAGGAAGCCGCCGGGAGTAGCCACCCCGATCAGCAAGGTATCCGCCCCGGAAACATCATCGAGCGAGCTGACGACGGGGATATCTCCCCCAACGCCGAACACCTGCTCGGCTGTCTGTCCCGCCTCGGCGCTGTCCAGCACCGCCACGACTCGGTCCGGGCGATATCTCAGCAGGCATTGGGCGGTCTTGGCCTTGAGCGTCCGGGCGAAGCCTTCGGTCAACACGACGAGATGACGGGTCATGGAGCTGCCTCGCGTTCTGATGAACGGCTCAGTGTACCGGGTGAGGTTGCTATAACAAGCCGCCACCCCTACCCGACACCCACCCGTCCAACGGTGTCTATGGTCTTTAGATTTGACCCGATCGCTGCCAGACCCTAAAGTCTAAGTCCCGCCGAAAAGCCGGCCGTTCAGATATAGTTCAACGGCTGCGCCAAGTGCGTTTATTTCCCTAACAACCCGCTTTTTGGAGAACCGAAGCAATGGCTATCAAAGTCGGTATCAACGGGTTCGGCCGGATCGGACGTCTCGTCTTCCGTGCCGCACAGGACAATCCCAACATCGAGTTCGTCGGGATCAACGATCTGTTTCCCCCGGCCAGCCTGGCGTACCTGCTGAAGTACGACACGATCCACGGCAAGTTCAATGGCACGGTCGAAGCGGCTGACGATGGGCTGATCGTCAACGGCAAAAAGATCCCGACCTGTGCCGAGCGTGACCCGGCCAACCTGCCTTGGGGCAAGCTGGGCGCCGATTATGTGGTCGAATCCACGGGTCTGTTCACCGCCTTTCCTGACGCGAGCAAGCACGTGTCGGCCGGCGCCAAGCGGGTCGTGATCTCGGCCCCGACCAAGAGCCCTGATGAAGTGCCGACCATCGTCATGGGCGTCAATCACGATGTGTTCGATGGGTCCAAGCACACCGTCGTGTCCAACGCCAGCTGCACCACCAACTGCCTGGCCCCGGTCGCTAAGGTGATTGATGACCACTTCGGGATCATCGAGGGCCTGATGACCACGGTCCACGCTGTGACCGCCACACAGCCGACGCAGGACGGCCCGAGCAAGAAGGACCTGCGTGGTGGCCGTGCCGCCGGGTTCAACATCATTCCCTCGAGCACCGGTGCCGCCAAGGCGGTGGGTCTGGCGCTGCCCAAACTCAAGGGCAAACTGACGGGCATGGCGTTCCGCATCCCCACCGCAGACGTGTCGGTCGTGGACCTGACCGTTCGGACCGAAAAGAAGGCTGACTATGCCGACGTCTGTGCCAAGATGAAGGAAGCCAGCGAGTCCGGCCCGCTCAAGGGGATCCTCGGTTACACCGACGAGCCGGTCGTCTCAAGCGATTTCATCCACGACCCGCGCAGCTCGATCTTTGACGCCGACGCCGGCATCGGCCTGAGCGACAACTTCTTCAAGGTCGTCAGCTGGTACGACAACGAGTGGGGCTACTCCAACCGCGTGGTCGACCTGATGCTGCACATGGCCAAGGCTGACGGCCTGATCTGAT
>CAZJCN010000341.1:0-1506 GCA_964544195.1 uncultured Phycisphaeraceae bacterium
GGTTTAGGCCCATCTCAATTCGGGGGGTAATCGAATCGGTCAGTTTAGCCAGATGACAGGCCCTGTCAACTCGGCCGGGACCATGCCCGGGGCGGGATTTCAGCCGAGGCCACTCACGACCGGGACGAGTCGAGACCCGATCTCCG
The DNA here is from genome assembly GCA_964544195.1 of uncultured Phycisphaeraceae bacterium. Taxonomy (GTDB): domain Bacteria; phylum Planctomycetota; class Phycisphaerae; order Phycisphaerales; family Phycisphaeraceae; genus CAZJCN01. The sequence continues at coordinate 147 of CAZJCN010000341.1, forward strand.
GCGGGCTGATATTCCCCCTAAATGACTGAATTGTATAGGTTTGAAGGTTGGTCTAGAGGGGTTATGATTCCGGCATGGTTCATCAGGCAACCCTTCAAGTGAAAACGGACCGCCACGGCCGGATGCACGACCTGACCGAGCAGGTTGCCGAGGTGGTCCGGTCGGCGGGGATCCAGACCGGGATCGTGAACGTGGCCAACCTCGGGTCAACCGGGGCGATCGGCTGTATTGAGTTTGAACCGGGCCTTGTGAAGGATCTGCCGGAGGTCCTCGACAAGCTCATCCCGCCGTCGCGTGAGTACGGCCACGAACAGGCTTGGCACGACGGCAACGGGCACTCCCACCTACAAGCGACCTGGTTGGGGCAGTCATTGACGCTGCCGGTGACGGACGGCCGACCCAACCTCGGGACGTGGCAGCAGGTGTTTCATCTGGAATGCGACGTCAAGCCCCGCACGCGAACGATCGTGGTGACCGTCATCGGCGAGTAGCAGTGGGCAAAGGAACCACGGTTGGCTGAATGAGGTTCACTCGGGATCACCCACCACGGCCTTGAGTTAAGCCTTCACCCGGCAGGCTCGCTGAGCGGTTCGAGTTCGGGCGCGTTCTCAATGCCGAACATGCGTTGGGTGCGCTTCAGCCAGGTCCGCAGGAGAAGCCAGGCAACCAGGCAGATGCCGAGGAGGATGCTGAAGGTTATCCCCGTGATCTTCAGGCGGTCGTCGCGCACCGGGTCGGGCAGGCGCTTGGCGGCCCGGGCGATCTGGATGGTGTCTTTGCGGTTGGCCAGTCGATCCTGCGCCAACTGAAAGCCGACGATGGCGCGGCCGACCGATTCCAGCAACGGCACGCACAGGTCCTTGTCCTGTGTCTGGTAGGCCAGTTCGATTTTGCCCGGCTGCCCGGAGATCGTTAGCTGTTTGTCCAGATGGTCCGCCAAGGCCTGTGTGGAATTGAACAAGCGGATCCCGCGCTGTTCGAGCTGTGACAGGCTTTCCTTGAGGACCGGTTCACCCATGACGATCTGCCGGGTGCTGATCGCCCAACTCGCAGCGGTCGGCGCGGGCTGATTTTCGGGCAGATTCAAAGACAGGGCCATGTCTCCCTGCCAGACAGGTTGGGATACCTGGTAACCGATGCCGTAGCTGAACGCGGCGAGCAACGTGATGGCGATGACGATCCCGACAACGAGGTTGGCGGCTTTCTGCGTGGCCCATCTCCGGATCATTTCCGCCTCGGAGACTTCCAGAAACTTCTTGACTTCCACCAGCATCTGCCGTTCCTTGGCCAAGCCGGCATATTGGGCGCTGCTTGAAGCCAGTCGCTTTTCCTCTTCCTGCAGCTTTTCGGTGCGTTGACG
>CAZJCN010000341.1:1606-3092 GCA_964544195.1 uncultured Phycisphaeraceae bacterium
TCGGCCTCACGCCGGTCCAGTTCCTCAGCCCGCTGGCCCAGTGATTCGTTGGTGGTTTCACCCCGCTCCAGCCTGGCCTGAAGCTCGCTGTTTTCCTGTTGAAGTTGATCGTATCGGGCTTGCAGGTCGGCCCGTTGCGCTTGAGCCTGCTCAAGTGTCCGTTCCAGCTCCGCGACCCGTTCGGTGAGCTGGGCATCCTGTTCGTGACTTGCACGGCTCAGTTCCTCAGCCTGTTTCAGGCGTTCTGTCAGCGAGGTTTCGCGGGACTCCAGTTCGGCCTGAAGCTCGTTGAGCAGCTTCTTCTGCTCGTCAAGCTCCTGCTGTTGTGCTGCGATCTGCTCACGATGAGCCTCAAGCTCTCGGCTTGAGGCTTCGGTGTCCGCTTGCTTTTGCGCCAGTTCGTTGTGACGATCCTGCAGGGCTTGTTGCTCGGCCTGGATCGCCTGCTGTTGTGATTCCAGGGCCTGTCGGGCCTGTTGCAACTCGGCCTGCTGGGTTTCGATCGAACGCCGCTCCTCGGCGATCTTCTCTTGTTCGTCCGCCAATTGTTGCTGTAATGCGCGGACCTGTTCGGCAAGTTCTTCCGCTTCTCGGGACGCCGTTTTCTGCTCGTCGAGCTGAGATTGCAACGCATCCCGGGCCTGCTCCGCTTGCTGGCACCGTTCGTTGGCGTCGTTCAGTTCACTCCGAACCTGTTCAAGCTCGGCCTTGAGCCGTTCCGTTTCTTCCCGAGCGTGATTGGCAGCGGATTCAAGTTTCTGCTGTCGCTCCCGGAGTTCTGATAGTTGAGCTTGGACCTCCTCGGCTTGTTGTTCGACTTCCTGACGGCGTCGTTCGAATGCTTCTCGACGTGCGGCGAACTCCTCTTCCGCGCGGTCCAGCTTGGCGTGCTGGGCGTCCAGCTCCTGGCTGAGAACTTCATTGGCCCGGATGCGTTCGTCAAGACGGGCGGATTCCTGCTCAAGGCGTTCCCGCTCGGTTTTGAGCTGTTCTTGTTCGGTTTGCAGTTGTTGGCGCAGGGACTGCGCCTCGTTCAGTTCGTGGGCCGCCTGCTCACGATGCTGTTCAGCCTCGTGTGCTTGGGCTTCGACCTGTTCGCGCTGCGATTGAAGTTCGGCCTGTGCCTTGTCCAGTTCGGCACGCGTGGTTTCGAGATGGTTACGCTGTTCAGACAGCTCGGCCCGATCTGCGTCCAGACGGGCTTGCTGTTCGTCCAGCTCCTTTCGAAATTGATCGAGTTCAGCCTGTCGAGCGGCCAGTTCTTCCGCCAGTCGTTGGGCCTGTTCGTGTTCCTGGCGTGCAGCCTCGGCCTGCTGACGCACCAGCTCCATCTGGTGGTCGCTTTCCTTTTGCCATTGTTTCAGTTGCGCCAGGCGGTCTTCCAGCTCATTGAGCAGGCTCTCGACCTGTAGGGTATCCTCGGCCGGGGGGTTGATCGGCTGTGAATTCTCCTGCACCATGTCAACACCTTCAGCGCGTGGATCAT
>CAZJCN010000342.1:0-3092 GCA_964544195.1 uncultured Phycisphaeraceae bacterium
TGCGGTCCGGGGTGTTGTAGATACCGACGATGATGATCGGCCGGATCTTGCCCTCATTGATGAGTCGTTCCGCGGTTTCGTCCGCCTGCCATTCGATACCTGCGAAGCTGGTAGCGGCATCGAAGATATTCTGACCATCCTGCACGTAGAGAACGGGGTAGCGCTGGTCCGGATTATCGTCGTATCCGGGTGGGAGATAGACCGCAAGGGTCCGATCGTTGCTCAGCAGGGTGGAATGGAATCCGATGTGTTTTCGGATATCCCCGGTAGCGGTACTCTTGCCCGGTTCGGCTTTGCCTTGGTCGACCCAGGTCGCCACCTGAATGTTGACGGACTGGGTTTTGGTAGGCGTCAGCCTGCGGTTTTCCATTTCGGCGCCGTCTGGTCCGCGTTCGACCGTATTCCACGATCCCCGCGTCACCTTGTATTCGATCAGTGTGCCGGCGGGCAGTTGGACGGTGGTGCTGTATCGACCGTCGGCCTGTTTTTTCAGTTCAAGCCCCTCCGCACGCCACGATCCCAACTCCTTGACGTTTCCGGAAAGATAGAGTTTCTGATACCTCGGTGTTTCCGGTGGAACCGCAACATTGAAATGCACCGTGACCTTGTCCGGTGGTGCGGTGGCAGCCCGGCTGGCGCGGATATCCTGAAGCTTGGTGTAGAACAGCGCAGAACCCAGCACCACGATCACAACAGTTAATATCAGGTAAACCATGGCACGCATGAGATGACCCCTTGAGAAGGATTGATCGGCCGATATGACGCTGTAAGAAAATTATACACGGCGATAGTCATTCGGGGACAGTCATGTTAATAAGCTGGATATGACACACGACGTGGGTAACCCGGATCGGGCAGGCGATATTGGCTGTACACGAAGGAAACACATGAATACATGACCAGCCGGACCAGTCGGGTTAACCGTTAACGTTAACAGATCGGCATTGACCAGCCAGTGAAGGAGTTGATTATGAGCATGGGCTTAATTCGCGAGTTCAAAGCATTTGCGGTTCGGGGGAACGTGGTGGACATGGCGGTAGGGATCGTGATCGGGACCGCGTTCGGAAAGATTGTTAATTCGCTGGTGTCTGATGTGATCATGCCCCCGCTGGGTGTCATGACACGGGGCATGGACTTTTCAAGTTGGTCGATTGTCCTGCAACAGGCCGACCCGGAAACGAATACCCCGGAGGTGGTGCTCCAACTCGGCGTGTTTCTTGATCATGTCGCCAATTTTATTGTCGTGGCGGCCGCGATGTTTGCCGTGGTGAAGGTGATGAACCGCGTGAAGATGAAAGAGGAGAAAGCCCCGACGGTGACGCCCCCCAAGCAGGAAGTTCTGCTGGAAGAGATCCGGGACATCCTGAAAGAGTCCCGCGCATGAATGGTTGGGTTTCCGGTTTGTGGCACAGTGGAGGATCAATACCGGTCAATGCTGGCGCAGAATTCTTCATCCTGCACCCGGCTGGTCATCGGGATCGTGGTCCCGGTTTCTAATTGATCGTCGTGCAACAGGTCTTTGGACGCGTTGGTCGGGTTGAAGCGTGTCGGGCCGATCAGCTCACATCGGCCATGGCCGTCCAGTGTTGCGTTGATGCCATGTGTCAGGTGATGATCGACACACACGCGCATGCTCGAAGGGAGCTTGAGCGTGACCGATTTATGGTTCTGATGCAGTTCGATCCAGACCTCCGCTTTGGCTTGGCCACGGTTGGCAGCCATGCGAAGAACCTCGCGGAGTTTGTTCAATTCGCCGTTGATTCTGTTCCCGTTGCCACCCGTTTCCTTGATGATGATTTTGACAGCCCGGGTCAGTTCCTCAGCCGCCCTTTCGATCGGGATGACTTCATCCACCAGGAGTTGGGGGGTTTCCCGCTTGCGATCGACTTTGCCCTTGAGGAAAACAATGCGGTCGGTTTCCAAGAGCGGAGAGACGATGTCGTAGGTCTTGGGGAAGACGACGGCGTCGATCGGCCCGGTCTTGTCCTCGAGCGTCAGGTGGGCCATTTTCTTACCGGTTGCCCGGGTGAGTGTCGGGCGGACCCGAGTGAGCATGCCACCGAGAGTCACCGGTGTATCAGCTCGCAGATGTTGCATGTCCGCGATCGTGCAAGAGCTGTATCGTTGTATCGCGTCGGCGTGTTCGTCCATCGGGTGGCTGGAGACATAGAAACCAAGGACTGACTTTTCGTGTTTCAGCAGTTCCTGGCGAGACCAAGGCTCTACTTTGGGCAGAGTCGGTTCGGGTAATGGTGCGGTTGATGTGCCTGAACCATTTTCCGCCATCATGCCGAAGAAATTCATCTGCCCGGTGTCGCGATCGGCGGCTGCTCGTTGGCCGGCCTGGATCGCGCTTTCCAACGCGGCGACCATGGCAGCCCGGTTATCGATGCCGTGTAAGCTGTCAAAAGCACCGCACTTGATCAGTGCTTCGATGGTCGCCTTGTTGACCGTGCCGAGCGGTACCCGCTCGCAGAAGTCATACAGGCTCGTGAACGGCCCGTCTTTCCGGCGTACGTCAATGATCGCGTTGATAGCCTTTTCGCCGACCCCCTTGACCGCGGACAGCCCGAAGCGGATATGTCCATGGCAATTATCCCGCGTCTCGTCCGGATCAAAGACGACTGTAAACGCGGTGTCCGACAGGTTGATGTCCGGTTGCTTGACGTCGATGCCCCGCCGGCCGTCGGGCAGCATCACACGCTTACATTCGTCGATATACTCGACGACCTTGTCTGTGCTGACCGATTCATAGGTCAGCAGAGCTGCCATGTACTGCACGGGGAAGTACGTTTTCAGGTAGGCGGTCTGGTACGCGACGATGGCGTAACCGGTAGAGTGAGATTTATTGAAGCCGTAGCCAGCGAACTTCAGGATCAGGTCGAACAGTTCGTTGGCCTGTTTTTCACTGACGCCCTTCTCGGCAGCACCTTGAATGAACTTGTCGCGGTTGGCGTTGATGACCTTTTCTTTTTTCTTGCTGATCGCCTTGATCAGCGTGTAGGCCGAGCGAAGCGGGATCCCGCCCAGCTCGTTAACGACCTGCATGACCTGTTCCTGGTAGACCATGATGCCGTAGGTCTCTTTGGTCA
>CAZJCN010000343.1:0-3089 GCA_964544195.1 uncultured Phycisphaeraceae bacterium
CCGAAGCGATCGCAAGAAAAACCGCGGTGATCAGTGCGCTGGAACTGCTCAGCCCAGCCGCCCGCGGCAGATTACTGGCCATCGCGATATCACACCCGATCAGTTGGCCCGGCGTCACAGGCGGGAAATTACGGGCATACCGCCGGGCGACCGTCATCGGGTAATTCGTCCAATCACCCGACAGCGGCTCCAGCTCCGGATCGATCGGGAACGAAGATTCGAGGCCAAGGTCTGAGTTCACGATCCGGATACGTGAGTCCTGCCTTGGTGAGACCAGCAGACAGATGCCCTGTTCCGTGGCACATGTCAGGCTTTGACCGCCGGCATAATCCACGTGCTTGCCCAGCACCTCGATCCGTCCCGGCACAAATAACGGGATCGGTTCGCCCCCGTGCGGATTCATTCGGCGAAGCGATCCCGTCAACTTGGTGAAGTGTTCTCGCGTATCACGTGGCACACTTTCGCTGCGGCATGGCTGCAGCCAGATTGCCGGGTCGTTGGCGCGAACAGTATGGCTCATCAATACAACACCTCCCGGCCGGCCAGCAGGGCTGCGACCGGTGCGACATCCCGGCGGGATGACAGGTCCAGTACGGGTGACTGGCAACGGATCACCCGGAAACGCTCGCCCAGTTGATCCATGCAATACTGCACCGCGTCGGTTACTTCGTATTCACCACGTGGTGACTTGGGGATGCGCCGGCATGCCGTAAATATCCTCGGCGTAAACCGCCAGCAGTTCATGCTCAGGTAAACCGGTTCGCCCAGTTCAGCCAGTTGTTCCGGGGTCGGTTTTTCGATTACTCGTCGCAGGCAGTCATCGGGGCCGATATCCGCCACGGCAAACTTCATCAGACGTTCGGCGGGGATGTTGCTCCCGGCCAGCATGCCCTCCCGCTCGAACGCCGCCAGTCCCGGCCCGGTTAATCGGCGCAAGGCGCTGACCGCGTCGAGTGGGTAATGATTGTCGCTGTTGATCATCAGGAAATCATCGTCCCCCGCAAATGCCTCGGCCGACGCGACCGCGTTGGCGGTGCCCAAAGGTTCCGGCTGGATCGCGTACTCGATCGTTAATCGTGCGGGGGGAGCCTCTCGGTCGTAATAGTCGCGGACGTGTTGATGGTTCGGCCCGATCACGAGGCACGCTCGCTTGTATCCCGCCTCGGCCAGTTCGGTCAGCACGTAATCCAGAAACGGGCGATGGATCGGGATCAACGCCTTGACCCCCGTCTCCGCCACCTTCTCCTGCTCTGTGGTCAGATTCGCGGACTCGTCTTGCCGACGCATCCGAGTGCCTAAGCCCCCGGCCAGGATCACCGCCTTGTCCACATCAGCCTCCGCGTTTGATGACCATTGGGATAAGTTCTTTTCCTCGGTCTTCTATCCGATGAGTGAACACAGCTTATTCGCTCCGGCGATCCTGAACCGGTTGGTGGTGAATATGAAGGTCGGCCCGCAGATCGTGTCGGCCCGTCCGTTCATCCCACAATCCCGGGTTCGCCAGTTGTATCGCGTAAGCCGGCCTGTCGCGCAGCGCCGGTTCAGGGTCGGGCATGGCCAAGTATAAACGGTACTGTCCAGCGGGCAGACCCGGCGGCAATACCAACGTTGTCTCCATCACGATCGGATCGCCCGGCAACCAATCTCGGACCTCAGCCGGGATCGGGATCACCCGTGTGGCTCCTGTGGCGGAATGAACAAGCACCAGTTGCACCGGCCGGGGATTGCAGGGCGCCGCGAAGCCGGTGTTGATCAACTCCATCCGGATGGGAAGTTCGTCCCCGGCTGCCGCGTGGTCGGGCGCCTCAAAGGACACGAGTGACAGACGGTAGCCCAACCGGTTACGCACTTCCTGAAAGAATCCGTCGCTCCGCCATTTCTCGATCACCTCCGGGTGGTAGCCGAGGTTCAGATACGTGAAGTGCAGGTTCTCCAGTTCCGCTCGGGCGTTGTCCGGCTCGGCAAAACGGGTCAGGGCGCATGTCTCGCCTCCCATCGGGACGTACCGGGTTTCCCTGGAGAGGTAAGCTTTTTCTTTTTCGATGTTTTCATACGTACCCACATCGGTGTCGCTGGAGATAAAGCAGTCGTTGTGGTGGCCGATGCGAGCGATCGGGGTATTTGTGAACGCTTGTTCGCGCGTCAACGGCACGTCGTGCCCGAGGATCATCCACTTCTGACGCGGTGTGCGGAGCTGCACCGTGCGAGAGGCCGGGAGGATATCCAGCCAGGCTTCGACGATCCGTTTCGCATTGTCCGGTTCACTCAGGTCGTTCGTCGAGGCATGCCATTCTCCCCACGCGCCGACGAACCCGGCCTGTGCGGTCAGGATCACGTCGGCGTGACGACGCACGATAGGTTTGAGTTGTTGCATGTGTGTCATCACGATGTCAATCGGGGCATCCGGCTCACCGATGGCCTGTGAATAGGCGAATCGCAGAACACACTTGACCCCCGCCCGGCGCATCACGGAAAAGTCATGATCGATCATCCCCAGCTGCGCTTCACTCAACGGGCGATCGCGGAAGGTCTTGAGGTAATACATCCGAAGGATCAGCGACAGCCCTTCTTCACGCACCTGTTTCAGGGCCGATTCGTTCAACGGGTTTTGTTCGGCCTGGCTGGTGAACTGCACGTACAAACCCCGTTCGGGGTTCACGAGGTGGCGTCCGTCATCAGCCGGATAGGTTTGGATGCCCGCCCGCACCGGTTGGACCAGCCAGACCAGGCCGAGGTACACCAGCACCGATCCCATAAGCCAGTGTTGGTCTCTTCGCCATTTCCGACGTGGTTGCCTGTGCAGCATGGCACACCTCCTGAAGGGGATGATCGGCCCGACCACTTGTAAATACAACTTAATAGTTTACGAGAATCCGTTGCAAGCGTCAATATACTTATTGAATAGTTGATTAAGAGACTGTAACCTGTTTGAATGGCCAACTTGACAATACAAGTATGATCGGGCGTGTGGTGCAATCGGGGTCGGCTGATGCTTCCGGCATCGTCTAAGTGAGGGGCGTTGTCCACAGGAAGAGCCTGATATGCTGTTGACTCCTTTCGTGTTGTCTTGTCTGTCGTAAGGTCAGGGG
>CAZJCN010000344.1:0-1766 GCA_964544195.1 uncultured Phycisphaeraceae bacterium
CTGACCGGGCGGATCGTGGCGGTCTCGGCTGAAGTCGAAGCGGACACGAACTACCCGATCCAGCAGTACGACCGGGTGCTGTTCAACCCGAAAGAAGCCATCCCCGTGGACTTTGAGGGTGACAACCGATTGTTCGTCGTCCCGGTCGAAAACATCGTGGCGGTATTCCGAAAAGCGACGTGAGATGCTCTCACGGATTGAACCCGACCTTGCCGCCGCCGTTCCCCCCACCATCATCCCGGCTATCGTGGCACCCGGTTTTTGATGTAGGTGGTCGATCAGTCCGTGATCCATGGATGAGCGCACCACAGACGGCGACCCAATAACTTAACCCATGCCCAGCGCACCGAAATATATTGAACCACTGCAGCAGCCTTTCGACGTGACGTTTCCTGACCCGTCACGCGAGATACCGCCGATCCCCGGCTCAAAAAGCCTGGCCAATCGGGCACTGCTGTTGGCTGCGCTGGCCCGGGGAACCAGCAGGCTGACCGGTGTGCTTTTTTCTGACGACACCTGCGTGATGATGCGGGCACTACAGAACCTGGGCTTCGAGCTCGAGATCGACGAACCGAACCATACCGTTATCGTCCAAGGCCAAGGCGGGCATATCCCGGCCAAGCACGCCGACCTCCATCTGGGTAACGCCGGTACCGCCATGCGGTTCCTCACCGCCGCCTGCTGTCTCGGTGACCCGGGAAGCGTCTATACCCTCGACGGCATTCCCCGCATGCGAGAACGCCCCATCGGCGAACTCGTCGATGCCCTGCGTCAACTCGGCGCCAGTATCGAATATCTGGATAAACCCGGTTATCCGCCCCTGAAAATCACGGCCCGACGACTCTCGGGAAGCATCGTCGAAATGAACCCAAGTGTCAGCAGCCAGTTCGTGTCTGCGCTGCTGCTGATCGCTCCTTTCTGCGGTGATAACCGTCTCACCATCAGGTTTTCATCGAAACCTGTCAGTGTCCCCTATATCGAAATGACGTGCGATATCCTCGAAACCTTCGGGTGCGCACATACCGGGGTCGATGAACAAACGGACGGACAAATTTATGCCGTTCAGGCCGGTCCGGGAGAACTGACCGCCTCGAACATGTCCATCGAACCCGATGCAAGCAACGCCAGTTATTTCCTGGCTGCGGCCGCATCCCAAACAGGCGCCCTCTGCAAGATCGAAGGCTTACACGGCGGATCGTACCAAGGTGATGTGGCGTTTGTTGACGTCTTGAAAGCTATGGGCGCCCATTGTGACATTCAGAACGATGGTATTACTGTAAGGGGAACTGAAAGGCTCAACGGCATCACGCAGGACTTGAATCACATCCCTGACGCGGCGATGACCGTAGCCACCTTAGCGGTCCTTGCCGATGGGTCGACAACGATAAGCAACGTCGGCAACTGGCGTGTCAAGGAAACGGATCGTATGGCCGCCATGCAGACCGAACTGACCAAACTCGGTGCCAAGGTCACCGTCCACGGCGATGACATCACAATCGAGCCGCCGCCCGGGAACAGCATCACCCCCGCCTCGATCGACACCTATGACGATCACCGTATGGCGATGGCGTTTTCGGTCATCGGACTGGCCAGGCCCGGCGTTACGATCAACGATCCCGACTGCGTCAACAAGACCTTTCCGCGGTTCTTCGAGTATCTTGAGTACCTGCGATCAAACCCGAGGTATGATTGACGCCGATGAAACGCAGCGCCTTCTGGAAAACCACGCTCGAACTGTTCCGCTACAAGCGTCAGCTTGTGGTGGC
>CAZJCN010000344.1:1866-3088 GCA_964544195.1 uncultured Phycisphaeraceae bacterium
GACCACGCCAGCCGAGCGATGTTTGATACGGCGGTGCTGGCCCGCGGACATATGGCCGTACTCGGTAAAGCGCTGCCGGAGGTCATGAAGGGCACGGCCGCGCTTTGCGTGGCATTCTGGCTGGACTACCGACTGACCCTGCTGGCATTGATTGCAGCACCGATCAGCGGATTTGCCCTGTATCGATTCGGCCGGATCATAGAAAAAGCATCTCGTCGGGCACTCCAGGAACAGGCCGGCATGCTCAAGACGGTCAACGAGGTGCTTGGCGCATTACCGGTCATCAAGACGCACGGCGCGGAGGGATATGAACGGCGACGGTTTCGCAGACTGAATCGAAGATTATTCAACGAACAGATGCGGATGCGACAGGCAAGGGCGCTGTCCTCGCCGGTGATTGAAACTCTGGGGTTGTTCTGTGTACTGATCGCAGCGCTCGTAGCCGCCTGGTACGTTTTCACGCAGAACGTCGACCCGGCCACATTCCTCTCCGTGCTGGTCATGCTGGCCGCGGCCGGCGCCAGCCTGAAACCACTGACTTCACTTCACACGCAGATTAAAGAAGCCGACGCCGCCGCCAAACGGATGCTGGAAGCTAACCAGATCCCCGCCGAACCGATCGGCCGGCTCGAACGCGCCGGCCTGCCAGTGCTGCCCCGCCACCGGAAAGACATCGTCTTTGATCAGGTCTATTTCTCATACCGAGGACAGGAAACGCCGGCTCTCGCCGGTGTCAGCCTGCGGGCAGAGCATGGCCAGACCGTCGCGATCGTCGGCGGCAACGGATCGGGCAAGACCACCTTGATGAGTCTGCTCCCGAGACTGATCGAACCGCAACAAGGCCGGGTCCTGATCGATGGGGTGGATATCGCCAATGTCAACCTCAAAGCCCTCCGGCGACAGATGGCAGTCGTACCACAGCAGAGCGTGTTATTCGAAGGTTCGATCGCAGATAATATCGCCTATGGCCTGCTGAACGTCACTCGGGCACAGATCGAGTCAGCAGCACGCGCCGCGTTTGCTCATGATTTCATTATCAACCTGCCCCAAGGCTATGATACGCTCCTGGGCGAAGGCGGGTCCGGCTTGAGCGGCGGACAGAAGCAGCGACTGTGCATCGCACGGGCCATCCTGCGCAACCCGGCTATCCTGATCCTGGACGAAGCTACCAGCCAGATCGATGCCGATTCTGAAGCCAAGATCAATCGCGCCCTGGAGAGTT
>CAZJCN010000345.1:0-3077 GCA_964544195.1 uncultured Phycisphaeraceae bacterium
CCGACCCCGTCCCCACCGATGACCGCGATGTTCAACGCCATGGCTTGATTCTCCGGGTTTGTTGCAGAAAGACTACTTTATGCGACGAAACCTTGTCGGGCAAAGGAAAGGTCTGCCGTCGGGCGGTTATAATGGAATCTACATATTCCCACAGCGAGTCCTGATTGTATGACGTCCAAGTCTGATTCGAAGGTCACCCTCGGTTGGCGGGAATACATCTCTTTGCCGGCGTGGGGTATTGAACGGGTCCGAGCAAAGATCGATACCGGTGCCCGGACCAGCGCGATCCACGTCGGGCAGATCCAGGAGCTACCCAATGGGCATATCCGTTTTGAAGTGGTGCTGCGCGAAAAGCCCGAGCGTCAGACCGTATGGGTTGATGCCGAGCCGGTGGTCCGGGAGGCAAAAGTCAAGCCCAGCAGCGGCCACCGCCAGCAGCGCCCGGTGGTGAAAACGACCATGGTGCTTGGAGGGGTGGAACGGGAAATCGAGCTGAGTCTGGTCTGTCGTAAGGGGATGTTGTGTCGGATGTTGATCGGCCGGACGGCGCTGGATGGTGAGTTTGTTGTCGATCCAGCCCATCGATACCTGGTGAGTCGTCGGCGGAAGCGAAAAAAACGGAGTGACTCGGTATGAAACTGGCGATCCTGTCCACCTCTCCGCGATGTTACAGCACCCAACGGCTGCGTCAGGCTGCCGAGCAACGCGGGCACCGCGTCAAGGTGCTTAATACTCTGCGTTTTTCAATCGGTTTGGACCATGCGAACCCGACGTTGTATTACCGCGGCAAGATGTTGAGCGACTACGACGCGGTGCTGCCACGAATCGGGGCATCGATCACATACTTCGGCACCGCGGTTCTGAGGCAGTTCGAACAGTTGGATGTGTATACCCCCAACCCATCGCATGGGATCGTCAATTCCCGCGACAAGCTGCGTTCGCTTCAGGTACTCAGCCGACATGACATCGGGATACCCCCGACCGCGTTTGTTCGGGACCGCAAGGATGTATTGAGCGCGATTGATCGTGTCGGCGGGGCACCGGTGATTATCAAGCTGATCGAGGGGACTCAGGGTGTGGGAGTGATCCTGGCTGAGAGTAACAAAATCGCCGAGGCCATTATTGAGACGCTTCAGGGGGCCAAGCAGAACGTTCTGGTTCAGAAGTTTGTTGCGGAGAGCAAGGGGCGGGACGTCCGGGCGTTCGTGGTAGGTGACCGTGTGGTGGCGGCGATGCGCCGTGTGGCTCAAGGTCAGGAGTTTCGCAGCAACGTACACCGGGGCGGGAAGGCGGAGCGGATCGAGTTGGCGCCGGAGTACGAGGCCACGGCGGTTCAGGCGGCACAGATTCTGGGGCTACGTGTAGCGGGTGTGGACATGCTGGAGTCGTCCAGCGGACCTCAGGTGATGGAGGTCAACTCGTCACCCGGGCTGGAGGGCATCGAGGGGGCGACGGGTTTGGACATCGCCGGCGCGGTGGTCGATTACATCTCCGAGCGGGTCAACCTGCCTGACATCGACATCCGCCAAAGGCTGACGGTCAGTGCGTCTTACGGGGTGGCGGAGATATTCATCCCGGAAGGGTCGGACCTGGTCGGGAAGACGATCGAGCAATCCGGCCTCCGTGAGCGGGATATCGTGGTCCTGACGCTGAACCGAGGAACGGGGGTGATTTCCAATCCGCGCGTCACGCGCGTCATTGAGCCGAACGACCGCTTGTTGTGTTACGGCAAGCTGGAATCGATGCGCGACTTGGTGCCCGCCAAACAACGCCGCAAGCGCAAGCCCAAGGTCAAACAGCTGGACCCCGAATTGGTTCAGGAGATCCGCGAGGACACACCATGAATCAGTGGGCGGACGACATCGGTCGGTGGGGAGAGGTTTATGTCAGCCCGGGCCAGCGAGCCTCGGTTCACGTGACGGTCAGCCAAGGATATGTCGGGACCGATGTGAAGCTTCCGGTGTATATCTGGCGTGCGTCGAAGCCGGGCCCGACGGTTTCCGTGACGGCTGCGGTTCATGGAGACGAGATCAACGGCACCGGAACGATTCGTCAGATGATCATCGATGACCCGTTCAAGCTGCGAGCGGGTACGCTTGTGTTGGTTCCCGTCATCAACGTGTTCGGGTTTGAGCGCCATTCCCGCTACATGCCAGACCGGCGGGACTTGAACCGCTGTTTCCCCGGTTCACGCCTCGGGAGCTTGTCGAGTCGGTTTGCACGGACGGTATTCGATCAGATTATTCGCCGGTGTGATTACGGGATCGACCTGCATACGGCCGCGGTCAGACGGACAAACTTCCCCAACGTCCGTGCGGATTTAAGTGACCCGCGTTTGCGTGAGTTTGCCAGAGCCTTCGGATCGGAGCTGGTAATCGCCAGTCAGGGCCCGGTCGGGTCGCTTCGTCGTTGTGCCTGCAAGGCGGGGATCCCTACGCTGATTCTGGAGGCGGGCGAGGTCTGGAAGGTGGAACCGGCGGTGGTGGAGTATGCGTTGCGAGGCATCCGCAATTGCCTGATTCATCTGGGAATGGTCACCGGAAAACCGCACCGGCCCGCTTACCGGGTCGAGAGCGGTAAGACGCGATGGGTGCGCGCGGTCACCGGCGGATTGCTGACTTTTCACGTCCGCCCGGGTGACGTGGTGCGTAAAGGTGAACCACTAGCCACCAACACCAGCCTGGTCGGTATCGAACAGAACATGATCGAATCGCCGGTAGACGGAATCATTTTGGGTATGACCACCCTGCCCAGTGTTGCGCCGGGTGACCCGATCTGCCATATCGTTCATGTTGCGCCGGATACACTTGAGGAAGTCGAGCGGGCACGCCGGGCGATGCCGAATCATAGTTTGCATAACCGGTTACGTGAGGATCTGGCGACCAGCATGTTCATCAGCGAGTCTGACGAAGAAGAATGAATCGGGATTGTGTCAGATCGCGCATTCCTCGGATCAGAGTGACTTTGCGTTTAAGATGATCTAGGATCCGGTATGAGTCTTATGACGGCGGGAGACGAACTTACCGGCATCATCATCGTGGACCACGGGTCGCGTCGGGCGGAATCCAACGCGATGC
>CAZJCN010000346.1:0-3071 GCA_964544195.1 uncultured Phycisphaeraceae bacterium
ACGATGCAACACACACTCGCCATTGCCAAACGTGAGCTGAGCAGCCTGTTTTTCTCGCCGGTCGCCTACGTGGTGCTGGGCGTGTTCGGGTTCGGCACCGCGTTGATCTTCTTCACGCAGTTCGGCCCCGGCGCCCCGGCGGAAATGCGCGGCGTGTTCGGCTCGGTCGCGGTTTTGATGATCTTCCTCGTACCGGCAATCAGCATGCGACTACTCAGCGAAGAATACCGCTCCGGCACGATCGAAACCCTGATGACGCTGCCGATCAGCGACGCCCAGGTCGTACTGGGCAAGTGGCTGGGCGCGATGGGATTCCTGCTGACACTGATGACGCCGCTGGTGATCCTCACCGCCGTGCTGGCGATGAACGCCGCCCCGGATTTTGGGCCGATCCTCTCCGGCTTCCTCGGCCTGATGTTGGTCGGCGGGCTTTACCTGGCCATCGGCGCCTTTGCCAGCGCCACCACGCAGAACCAGATCATCGCGTTTTTGGTCACGGTGTTCATCATCCTCTCGTTTGTGTATCTGTGCCCCTACCTGGCGCGGACCGACTGGATCGCGAGCTGGATCAAGCCGGCCCTGTTTTACCTGAACATCTATGACCAGTACGGCGACTTCGCCAAGGGCGTGATCGACCTGGCCCGCGTCGTGTTCTTCGTCAGCGGGATCGGACTGTTCCTCTTCTTCGCCACGTTGACGCTCCAGAGCCGGCGCTGGCGCTGATTAAGGATCGGGTCGTAAGACCCGGTGTTTGCTTCAAATAGATCGAAAGAGTACGAACCCATGCCGAAAACCGATTCGCACACGATTCGACGGATCAAGTTCGGGCTGAACGTCAGCGTGGCGGTCCTCGCCGCGCTGGGACTGGTGGTCCTGCTGAACTGGATCGCCGCGAGACAGTATGTGCGTGCCGACCTGACCCGAGGCGGCAGCTACAGCCTGTCCGAGCAGACACAAGCCGTGCTGGACAAGCTCGGCGAAGGCTACCGTATCGTGACCCTGATCCCCGACAGCGCCGACGCGCTCGATGAAGATACCGCCATGGTCTACCGGCGTGTTCGGGACATGGCCGACGAGTACGGCCGATATACCGACCATCTCAAGGTCGAACACCTCGACCCGCGCAGCGACATCAGCAAGGCGGAAAGCCTCAACCAGGCGATCGCCGAAACCTTCAAAGACGAACTGGAACCCGTGCGTGAAGCGATCCGACTCGGCCAGGATGCGCTGCAAAAGGTTCTGCCGATCAACCAGCAATTGGTTGCGGTTCTGACCGAGGGACTGAACGACGATTCGTCCCCCGCCGCCGGGCAGGTCGAAACCTTGTACCAAGCCGCAGCCACGAGCTGTTCCCGATTCCGGCAGACCGCGGAGCAGGCCTCCCGGCAGGCTGAAGAACTGATGAATCAGGTGCTGGTCAACTACGCCGGGATCAAAGAGCAGTTCGAAAAAACCCTGACCGATTATGACGCGGTTCTTGGCGTCATCACCCAGCGAGCCAACGAACTGGTCAAGTCCTCGGAAATCGACAATGCCGACAAGGAACGCCTGCTCCAGGCGATTGATCTGTGCAAGCAGGCGCAGTCGATCCTCAAAGCGCCTCTGCAGAAGATGGCCGAGGCGGAAGACGCCCCGAAATACAACCAGGTGTTCTACGGCCTAAGTGGTGGCGCTTCGGTAGTGCTGATCGGGCCCGGGAAAGTCAAGGTCGTCCCCGTCAACGAAATGTGGCGACAGGACGCCCGAAACTTCGAAGAAACCGGACGCGTTCAGCCGCAGTACCTTATCGAGGAAAAACTGACCGGCGCGTTGCTGAGCATGACACTCGAACAGCCGCCCTTGGTCGTCTTCGTATTGTCGGACAGCGGCGCCGCTTTGGGGCCGCAAGGCAACTACCAGAACGTCGCCCGACGGCTGGAAAGCGCAGACTTCGATGTCACCCAATGGAACCCGACGGGCCAGGTCAGCGCCTTGGGACAACCTACACCCCCGATGCCTCGTCCCGAACCCGAACCGGGGCAGAAGGTCGTCTGGGTCGTCCTGCCGACCTACGGCAACCCGATGGGCAATCCCATGATGATGGGTGCCAACGCCCGGCAACAGATCGCCGACCTGCTTAAAGAACGCGTGGAAGCCGGCGATGCCGCGATGGTCATGCTGGCGCCCGATCCTTCCGCACCGTTCGGCCTGCCCAACCCGATCACGGAATGGCTCAACGATCAATGGGGGATCACCGCGCAGACCGACCGGATCATCCTTCAGGAAGTGCCGCAGTCCAATCGGCGGATGCGAACCGTTCTGCAATTCCTCATCGACACCTGGCCGACACACCTGCCGATCACCGCGGCACTCGACGGAATGCAGGCCGCGTTCCAGATCGCCTGCCCCCTGTTGCTTGGCCAGGTCGAGGGTGTCAAACATTACCCGTTAATTGAAATCAAAGGCGAACGATTGTGGGCACATACCGACCTGTCCTCAACGCAGGCGGTTCAGAACGCCAAGTTTGATGAATCGACCGCGGCACCGCAGTTCACCATTGCGGTTGCCAGTGAAAAAGACAACGCTCGGCTGGTCACCATCGCGGAACAGGCGTGGGCAAGCGATGACATTACCGGGCTGGGTCTGCTCGGCCCGGGAACCGCGGAACTGACCGGCGCGATGCTGCCGGGCAACAGCGAGTTGTTTGTCAACTGTGTGTTCTGGTTGGCCGGGCTGGAAGATTTGATTGCCGCCAGCCCGCGCACACAGGACGTACCGCGGGTCAACCGGATGACGCCGGAAGCGTTGTGGTGGCATCAGACGATCCTGCTGGCCGGGCTCCCGGCGTCCGCACTGGTGCTGGGTCTGGGTGTTTGGTGGGTACGACGCAGGGCATAAGGAACTCAGGCAACCTCAAAAGATTCCGTGAGGTAACCGACGATGAATTTCAAAACCACGATCATCTTGGTCATCCTGCTGGCGGTGGTCGGCGGGTATTTCTACTTCGTCGAGTTCGGCCGGGTCAGCCAATACGAGGCCCATCAACAGGCCGCCCTGCAAGGCGAACAGCCCGAGGGCGACCCGGTGTTCCC
>CAZJCN010000347.1:0-3048 GCA_964544195.1 uncultured Phycisphaeraceae bacterium
TCTCCGTACCCGGGATCGTCACACAGCCGGCCTGTTCCGCATCACGCAACAGCTTAGTGCGGATCGGGTTGTAGATCGTGTCGAACACCACCACGCCCGGCGACAACAGGTCGGTCATGCCGTCCATCGGCGACGCGTCGGGGTTCGGGTGCATCCCGATCGGGGTGCAGTTGATGAACACATCCGCTCGGCTGTCCGCTAATGCATCCATCGCGGCAGCCTCGGCACCGAACTGGTCTGCCAGAGCCTCTGCCTTGTCCAGCGTCCGGTTGTAAACCGTCACCGATGCGCCGTACTCTCCGAAACCCGCGACCACCGCCCGGGCGGCGCCCCCGGCTCCGATCACCGCAACACGTTTGCCCGTCAACTCGTCCCGCCGGATCGATAGCCCGTCACACACCGCGTCCAGTGCCGCCGCATAGTCCGTGTTGCAGGCATACAGTGAACCATCGTCGCGTACGGCCAACGTGTTCGCCGCCCCGATCCGATCCGCCAACGGCTCGACCTCGCCGCCTTGTTCCTTCACGAACCGAAGCAGGTTCGCCTTGTGCGGGATCGTCACGCTGGCGCCTCGGAAGTGCAGCGGTTCCATCCCCAGCCAGCTCGACACCGTCGCCTTGAAGTGTTCGTACTCCGGCGGGATCGGCATCGGCAGATACACCGCGTTCACACCCGTCGCATCAAACCCGGCGTTGTGCACCGGTGGACTCATCGAGTGTCCGACCGGGAAACCGATCACCCCGTATACCCGTGTGTCCCGGTCGATCGCGTCCCAGCGGTACAGCCGTTTGATCTGCTCCAGCGTCGGCTGCCCCGGCGCGGTGCCGGAACCTTCATCGAGTGCGGCGAACGTCAAAAACGCGCCGAACTTTTTAGCCAGCACCCGCGACGCCAGGCCGTACTCCCCCATACACAGCGCGATCGTGGGCTTGAGCTGCTGACGGATCAACTCGAACGCTTCGAGGTTGTCCCGGAGCGACCGGGCCTGCCAGGCGACCTTGATCACCCGACACAACGGGGCTTCGGCCATCTCCTGAACCTTCCGAAGCAGATCGCTCGGCCGGGACTGAAAATCGTGTGATGACAGGATCAACCCGGTGTCCGTCCGCCTCGGCCGATCGGGATCATCCACGACCAGCGACACCTTCTGCCTCAGGTTGGCGGAGGCCTGCCACGCCTTGAGTTCCAGGTCGATGTACGCCGGCTTGCGTGGGCCCAGCCCGGCATGCTCCAGCACGCTGATCCGCGTCTGCTCGTCCCCGTCATAGGCCCCGCCCTCCCACGTCGGCCGACAGGTGATGATGCACGGCAGCGCCGATCGCTGGACCAGCTCCGTCACCGCTTTGGGGTCGTCGGTGAATCGGTCGATCCGGTACTCGACCAGGTCCGCGCCGCGCTCCGCCGCCTTGGCGCCGTCCGCCAACGCCTGTTCCAGGCTTTCCACGGTGATCGCTGCCGTCAGATGCGTCATTCGGGTAAGGTAGCGACGGGATCGAGCCAGGCCAACCCGGTTCGCCCTCGGCCCGGCCGGTGTGTAAGCTATCGCCCCCACTGAACGAAGAACCCTTATCACCCACCCGATACGGAACCCGACGATGCCCGAACTCAAGCCCGTCCCGGCTGTCACCTTTGCCACCCGTGAGGGGAAGGACATCTCCGACCGCATCGCCCCGCCTTACGACGTGCTCGACCACGAGTCCAAGGCCCGACTCGTCGCGCAAAGCCCGAATAACATCAGCGTCATCGACCTGCCGCACCTGCCGGCCAAGACCGTCGGCCCGGACGAAGCCTACGTCGGTGCCGGGGAAACATACCGTCGTTGGCTCGAGCAGGGCGTCCTGACCCGTCGTGATCAGCCCGCCTTCTTCGTCTATCAGCAGACCTATACCGTCCAAGGTCAGACGTTCAAACGCCGGGGACTGATCGGCAACGTCAAGGTGCAGCCCTTCGGCCCGTCGCCCGACGGCAAGGGCGGCATCCACCCCCACGAACAGACCTTCAGCGCCGCCAAGGAAGACCGGCTCAAGCTCATGCGCGCCACCCAGGCCCAGCTCTCGCCGATCTTCGGGCTGTATTCCGACCCGGATCAGACCGTCGGCCGGCTGCTCGACGAAGTAATCGGTGCCGGCGAACCGACCTTCTTCGGCAAAACCCACGACGACGATGTTCTGCACGAGGTCTGGGCCGTGGACGACGAAGCCCGCGTCGCCGCGTTCCGGGAAGCGCTCGAACCCAAAGACCTGTTCATCGCCGACGGGCATCATCGCTACAACACCGCTCTGAATTACTACAACGAACTGAAAGCCTCGGGCCGACCGATCGGCAACGCCGCGTACTGCCTGTTCGTCCTCGTCTCGATGCAGGACCCGGGCATGATCGTCCTGCCGACCCACCGGGTGATTGGCAACATGCCGGGCTTCGACTTCGACCGGTTCCGTCAGGCGGCCCAAGGTCGGCTGAACATCACCCCGGTTGCCGGGATCGACCCGGCCGAGCTGGAAAAGGCGCTGGATGCGTCGGATCACCCGCACGCCTTCGGCTTGTATGTGCCTTCGGTTGCCGATGCGCCGTTGTACCTGGCGACGACCGTGGAGGACGACCCGCTCAAGACCACCCATGCCGATCATTCCGACGCCTGGCGTCAGTTGGATGTCGCGATTGTTCAGCACCTGATTGTCGAGCAGGTCTGCCAGCCGACGTTCGTTCGGCCGGGGGAAACGATCGCCTGGAAGTTCCCGCACGAGATCGATCAGCTCAAGGCGTTGTGCGACAGCGGGGTGTACCAGTTGGGTCTGGTCCTGCGGGCGACGCCGTTGGACAGTGTGCGTCGGGTCAGTGAAGCGGGCGAGCTGATGCCGCAGAAGAGCACCTTTTTCTACCCCAAACTGGCGACGGGCCTGGTCGTCAACCCTTTGGACTGATTGTGGTGGGCGTTGCCGTGAAGGTTTCGGGTGGTGTTGCGTCATAGTGTCATGGCTGGGCTTCCTTTTTTATTCAACAACTTCACGCTTTTCCGGTCTGAGGCGGCAGGGACGGCTTCCGCGGGAC
>CAZJCN010000348.1:0-3047 GCA_964544195.1 uncultured Phycisphaeraceae bacterium
CAGGGTTTATGGGTCGGGATGCGGACGGTCGGGAGTTTATAGACCTGCCAAAGCTCATGGCGGGACTCCCACGCGGTCCCGGTCATACCGGATAATCTGCGGTACATGCGGAAGAAGCGTTGGAAACTGATGCGGGCCATGGTGTCCTTGGGCGGTGTGACTTCCAGACCTTCCTTGGCTTCGACCGCCTGATGCAGGCCATGGCGCCAGCTCCGGTCGGGCATGAGTCGGCCGGTGGATTCGTCCACGATGACGACCTTGCCGTCCTTGACGACGTATTGCTGGCCCTTAAGGAACAGTTCCCGTGCGGTCACCGCCTGAACGATCAACTCCTCTCGCATGCGTGGGCTTTGCCAGACCCCCGGCAGGTCCGCGCATAGCTCAGAGACACGCCGACGTCCTGCGCGGGTCAGATCGACATCACGAAAACGCAGGTTGACGGTGTAGTGTTCACCCTGAACCAGGTGTTTCGCCAGTTCCGCTGCCTGTTGAAAAGCCTGCGTCTGTTCTTCGTTCGGCGCCTCGGTGGAGATGATCAGCGGGGTTACCGCTTCATCGATCAGCAGGGAGTCGGCTTCGTCGATAATGGCGGTATCCAACCCGCGCATCACCAGCCGATCCACCCCGCCCATCCCGCCGTGATGGATTTTCGCGACCAGCGCTTCGGTCAGCCCGCGCTGACGACCAAGCAGGATCTTGTCGCGGAGGTAGTCGGCAGCGACTTCCTTGTTCGTGCCATAGGTCACGTCGGCGTGATAAGCCTGACGTCTTTCCAGGGGGGGCATCTGCCCTTCGACCCACGCCACGCTCAACCCGCATGCGGCGTACAGCGGGCGCAGTCCGGTCGCATCGCGCCTGGCCAGGTAATCATTGACCGTCATCACATGACACCCCCGACCACGCCAACCGGCGATCACGGCCGGCATCGTGGCGACCAGGGTTTTGCCCTCGCCGGTCGCCATCTCCGCCAGGCAACCATCGATCATCGCCAGCGCGGCCGCCACCTGTTCCCGGTAAGGATGCAACCCCAGCGTTCGGCGTGCCTGTTCCCGCACCAAGGCCAGCGCCTGGTCAATGTGGGCCACGGTCTCACGACCCAGACGAAAAACGCTGCGAAGCTCCTCCGCCATTTCACGCAGCGCCGCATCCGGTAAACCCGAGACTTCCTTTTCTTTGGCCAAAATGCGTTCGGCACGACGCAGGTATCGGCCCCGTCGGGGGATCAACGGCACGAACAGACCTACGGTTGCGTCCCAGATCGCGTCCAGCCCCTTAGGCAGCTTCGGCGCGTCGCGTTGCTGAGCCAGCATCCGCCACACCCCGACCGGCGCATGCCAAGCCGGTGCCGCGGTGGTCTGGGCCTGTGCGTGCTCTTGTGCAAAGCGGTGCTGATTGGTCGTGACTGCCATGAGCTGTCGTGACTGATTCCTGTAATCAGGTTATTCGTAAACACCTACTCGGGATCAGGGGTGCAGAGAAGACCCTGCGATTTCATTTTAGAAACGCTTTTGAATTACCTGGCGTATCGCGTGCCACCACTGGAGCAGGTATGGCGTATCGGGCAGATCGAAACGGGCCACTACGCGTTGGCCGGCATGTAAACGCTCCGTCAAGTCGTCGTCCAGCAAAGGCCTGATCCGTACTTCAAAGAACGGCTCGGCGGCACGGGTTCCCTGCTGGTCTTCGGGATCAACCGCAAGCGCCCCCCCGCCGACATATCCCAGTGCCGGGGACGGAAGCTCTCGCCTCGCCGCCTCGAACACACGTTCGACCTTGCCCTCGAACATCATGTCCGGCCGACCGTTCACCCGAAGCTCCACGGTCGCTCCGCTTTGAGCATACCGAAGCAGCATCGGGCCAAGGTACTGGTCCGCGGTCACCCGGATCACCGGCTGATCCACATCCGCCAGCATACCAACGGGTTCGCCCTGCTTGAGGTAGCGCCCGAGCATGCGGTCGGCCTCTTCACTGAACCACACCCCGGGGAAATGAGCCTTGATCGCCAGGGCTGCGAGTTGTTCCTCGACACGGTGCAGTTGCTCATCGATCGCCTGGATCTGGCTCAATACGGCCTGCGCCTGTGCCGGTTCTTCGGAACGCGCCTGTCGATACTGCGCTTCATAAAGACCTTTCTTTGCCAGGAGTCGGCGACGCTCGATCTCCAGTTCACGGTTGGACATCACAACCAGCTCGGGCCCGTCTGGCGCGGCAGCGCTGGCGGACGGTAAAACCCTGTCCACGAAGCCGTCCGTACCCGTGAACACCAGTTCGATCTGTCCCGGTTCAACCACCCCCTGCCCACGCCCGTGGTACGGCGCCGGGATCATGCCGAGTGTTCCCAGCAGCAGGCCCAATGCGGCCAGCGTCACCAGTTGTGCCCGGACACGGACCCGCATCAGCTCCGGGCTGACCAGCAGGTAATGCACCCACTTTCCGATCGGCAGGATCACCCAGCCGACGATCCCCGTCAGCGCCAGCAGGATGCCCAGATACTTCAACGTATCCACCACGAACAGTACGATGGACACGGAAATGATGACGCGGTAAATCGCGGCGGCGATGGCGTAAAAAACCAGCCAGAATCGTTCGCCACGGGTATGGGACGGGTCGCGTGGGTTCCGCACGCCGTAGGCGTACTTTTTGACCAGGTAATAAAGATAGTCCTTGCTGCGTTGCGCGAGGTTCGGCGTTTCGAGGATGTCCGACAGGATGTAGTAACCGTCGAACTTGATCAAGGGGTTGGCGTTGAACAGGATCGTGGTCACCCCGGCGATGAAGATCATGTTGTACGCCAAGGCATGGGTGAGCGTGCCGGGCGCGGCGTTGGACCAGATGATGGCGGCGATGGCGCCGACTGCAACCTCCACGTACATACCCGCCGCCCCGATGAACGCACGGTGCCATTTGTTCCGTAAGGCCCACGCACTGGAGGCATCGACGTAAGGCAGGGGCATGAACACGATGAACATGATGCCCATCGTGTGGACTTCCCCGCCGGAGTGGGACTGCCGGCCGAAGTGTTTGCATGCAAACGCGTGGCCGAACTC
>CAZJCN010000349.1:0-3043 GCA_964544195.1 uncultured Phycisphaeraceae bacterium
TGAGCTGGGAGACCGGGTGGCACATCAAGTGCGGGTCGAGTCTGGAGTCGATCGTGAGCAACCCGACGGTTACCTGCGTGGACCCGTCGCCTGTCTTTGGACTGTATTCGCAGGCACTGCCCGGTTTCAGCTTTGACGCCATCACGCTGCAACCGCATTCCGGGACTCTGCAGGGCGAGTATCTCGCCGCGAAGCAGTTGATCCAGTCGGCCAACAGTCCAGGGGTTGTTTATTTGTATGAGACCTGGCCGACGCTGCTCACGGGGAGCACGCTGGCGGAGCGTTGGAACGAGCCTCAAGGCACGAATCCCACGGATGCTTTCGTGCGGAGCAAGGCGCACATGGACTGGTTGTTCGACGCGTTGACCGGCGACCCGGAGTTATCGGGGATCACGTTCCGTGTCATCCCGGCGGTAGATGCGCTGATCCGTGTCGAAGAGCAGATTCTTGGGGGTCAAGTGGCAGGCGTGTCGCAGACCGCAGACCTGTATCGTGACACGTTTCACATGAACAACCTCGGCCGATACGTCGCGGCAAACTCGGTCATCGCGACATTGTTCGGGCAGACCACAATGAACTTCCCGTTCGACAGCGTATTCGAGGTTGCCAGCGGGACCGGGCCGGTTCCACTGCCGGCCGAGACACAGGCGCTGGTCCATGACATGGTCTGGCAGGCGGTCACATCCCGACCCGAAACGGGGGTGCTGGCGGGCGATCTGGATGAAGATGGCTTTGTCGGGATCTCAGACCTGAACCATGTACTGAGTACGTGGGGGCAATCGGTGGCGATCACGGATGCTGCGGATGAGAATAACGACGGGTTGGTGGGGATCGGCGACCTGAACGAGGTGTTGGGGCATTGGAACGCTGGGGTGCCCGGAGCAGCATCGGCGATGGTTCCTGAGCCGGGCGGGGTGGTGGTGATTGTTGCGGGCTTGTTCCTAACGTGTATGAAACGTGGACGTGGGTAGGCCTGGGCATAAAAAAGCCCCGTGATGAACGGGGCGAAAGTCAAGAGCGGTAAGTTTCCGGTGTTATTTTGTGGCGTCCCAGACCGTGTTGAAGCAGTCTCTGCGGGGATCGTCAGTTCCTTCGAAGAGGGGTGAATCCAGTTGGGCGGGCGCCTGTTCGACGTGGCCGTCGGCATGGGAATAGTTGACCTTTTCGTCGTGGCCATCCATGCGGATCTGCATAATCGGGCTGTAGGACAGGATCGCTCCCACCGCGTCGCCCGAGCCGGCCCCCCAGGAGTTGGCGTAGCCGACGACATTGTTCGTGGCATAGTAGTCAATGAGGGAGAGGGTTTTCGAGGGTTGGGTGACCTCGTCGATTTTTCGCGAACCTTGTTGCTCGGCGTAATAGGGTCGGCCGGCGAGCCCGTTGCCGAAGTGTTCGCCCGGGCTGTTGGGGGCCGAGACATTGTTCTTGTACCAGCCGTTGATGGCATAGCTCTTGGGGGCGTAATCTTCGTAGGGCTGAACGGTATCGAAGGGCGGTTGCGGCCGAGATTCATTGCCGTCGGAGGGGCAGAGGTAGATTTCGGCGCCGGCGATGGGATGGCCGGAAGCTTCAAGGGATCGACTGGCTCGTGTTTTATCGACCGATCGTCCGTCGTACCCCCCCAGTCCCAACCGGTCGTCCCAGACCAAGGACATCGTGTTGTAGGGGAAGTAATTGTCATTGTCGTTCTGATAAGCAGCCATCGCGATGTTGAGCTGTCGGTGGTTGGATTTACACACGGAGGACCGGGCCGACTCTCTCGCCGCGCCCAGCGCGGGCAGCAGGATGCCCACCAGCAGCGCGATAATGGAGATCACCACGAGCAGTTCAATCAACGTGAATCCGTAGGTCTGTTTTCTGTGAGATGCCATCGTTCCGTTCCAGATGATTGGAGGTGTGACGGGTTAAACTGTCCTGAAAGATAAAGTTGACTCTGTAAAAAACCGGGCAGGAATCCTGTACGACTTCGTGATGGGTAAGTTTCACATGGCCGAAGCCCCCTTGGTCGTGGTGGGGCACTTCTGTTTCTGTGCCTACAACCCTCCCTGAAAACAAACACAGTGTAAGTTAATAGAATGTCAAAATCAAGTTAATTATCACCGATATAAAAGTTAAATTAACCCAATTGTCTGTTCCATCCATATGTCTATTGGGGGTGGTGGTTTATCTTCTGGCTTGTAGGTTTGGTGTGTCGAACTTTTGGCCCTGCAGGGCCATTTTTGCTTGTGGTGTGCCGGAGATACCAGCTTTTCGGCCGGGGGCACACGACGGGAAGGGATGGTGTTCAGCGTCGGTCATGGCGGCACCCTCCGTTAAGCGGGTCTTGGCTTATGTGGCTTTGAGTCGGAGAAGATCGTGTGTCTCGTTATCAGCAAATTGCGGCCGATCGACGGACCCTTGTGCCCGAGTGTGTGTTCAAGAGCATCAGAGTTGAAAATAAAATAAGTGTTGGTAAATTGCACAAACCTGCTCGGCGGCCACTTGATGGGTAGTCGGGTATACACCGAGAGCGAGGTGGTGTGTCGGGGGGTTGGGTTTTTCGGGGATAGCCCTCTGCTTAGGCGGAGGGCTGTTTATTGCGCCAGTCGTGTGCGGTAACGCTGAACGAAATCGCGGTACTGCTCCGGGGTGTCAATGCCGTGATGGCGGGTTTGGGTGTGGACGATACGGATCTTGTAGCCGTGCTCGAGGGCGCGGAGCTGTTCGAGTTTCTCGGCCTGTTCGAGCGGGGTGGGGGGCAGGGTCACATACTTCATCAGGAAGTCTTTGCGGTAGGCGTACAGGCCGGGGTGTTTCAAATAAGCGGGGCGTGGGTCGTCGGCATCCCGATGGTAGGGGATGAGGCTGCGGGAGAAATAGAGGGCGTAGCCTTGCTGATCCGTGATGAGCTTGACAATGTTGGGGTCGCTGGGGTCTTCGTCATCGGCGAAGGGGCTGGCGAGTGTGGCCATGGGAGCGTCAAGGTCTTGGGCAAGCCCATGGACGAGTTGGTCGATGACATGCGGTTCGATCTCGGGTTCATCGCCTTGGACGTTGAGGACCA
>CAZJCN010000350.1:0-3038 GCA_964544195.1 uncultured Phycisphaeraceae bacterium
TGCTCGATGGCGACTCCGTCATGGATCAACGTACAGTGACCATCGGCCTGACCAGCGTGCGCTGCAGCGAAGGCCGATCGACTCATGAATCGCCGACTTTCCTGGTCAATGGTCAGCTTTGTGAGATCCAGAGTGTGGTGATGGTGGACCGTGTGAATGAGCGGACACTGCTTCCCGCGACGGGGAACTCGTTGCTGCTGATCCGGGATCATTACGGGCCGGAGTTGTTGTATGAGGCGGCGGACCGGGCCGGCGTTCTGTTGGTGCAATCCGTCCCCATCAGCGCGGAGGGCGAGCCGGTGGTCGAAGTGGCCGATGAGATCGACCGGCTGGCGGCCCATCCGTGCCTGGCGGGGTGGTTTGTCGGGCATCTCGGCGCGGTCAGCCAGCGTGTGGCGGAACGCATCAAAACACTGGACCCGACACATATTGTGCTGGAACGGATCCCTCGGCCGATGGCGTCGTGAACCGGTCCGGCTTTTCCACAGTAAGATAGGGTATGCGATACCTCCCCGGCATACTCGGTCTGTTGGTCATGGTCAGCTCCTGTACGGCCCAAACCCCGGCTGGTGATCCATTTCCCTCAGCCTCAACCGGACAAACGCTGAATGACACCGAACCATCGGCCGAATCGCCGAACCGGTCGGAATCGGGATGTTCTTCCGCTGAAGCCTGGCTTGACCGCATTGAGCTGGAGGCGGCTCGTATCGAAACGTTGACCGCCAAGTTACGTTATGACAACAACCAGCTGTTGCTCGGAGATGAACAGCGTCGATTCGGCACGTTGGTTTATCATGCCGGTCCGCCGCCGCGGTTCCGTGTGCATTTCGACCGCAAGCTCGTGGACGGCCACTGGTCACAGCCGGACCTGTACTACATCTTTGACGGTATCTGGCTGTTGAAAAGAGATCACGAAAACATGTCGGCTGTCCGGTACCAGCTAGTCGATGATGCGGAAACCGATGGCGTCGAGATGTCGCTGGCCGATGGCCCGTTTCCGTTGCCGTTCAATCTGCGTAAAGACCGTGTGCTACAGCAATACGAGGTTCGACTGGTCGAAGATGACGCAACCGGCAAAGAGGGTGACGTCCATCTTAAGCTTACTCCGCGCGACACGGAAGCCACCAAGCTGCGGGAGATTGAACTCTGGTTTGATCGGCAGACGCTGTTGCCTGTTCGTGTGGAAACGCTTGATGATTCCGAAACGCAAACGGTGGTCTATTTGAATGAAGTACAGGTCAATGTTGATCTGGATGATGATACGTTCGACACAACTTTGCCGAATGATCCCGGCTGGCAGACAGACGAAAACCGCATGACACCGGCCGAACCCGATCAGAACAAGCCGATCGGCGAGCAGTCGTCCGAGTGATTAGGCTGTGAGATGAGCCGGGAAACTCCGCCTTATTCAGGCAAGGCATTGATGACACGGTCGATCTGGTCCGCGGTGTTGTAATAATGCGGGCTGATGCGCAGCCGACCTTCTCGTAAGGCGATGATAATCTTCTGCTTTTCGAGATCGTGAACGATTCTGCGGTGTGCCTCAGCGCCGCCCAGGTGTGATGGTGCAGTAAAAATAACGATCCCGCTGCGTTCGTTCTCATGTTCGCGCGGGCTGAATATCGTGTATCCCTTGGCTTTCAGTCCTTCACACAATCGTGCAGTTAATGCTTCAACGCGGGACCAGACCTCGTTGATCCCGACGGACAGCAGCAATTCAATACTGGCGCCAAGGCCGAGAATACCCGGGATATTCCAACTGCCGGGCTCGAACCGTCTGGCATCCGGTTGAAACTCGAATCGGTAGTTGCCATAGTTCTCGGCGTCGACCATGTTCATCCATCCGACGACGGCCGGGTGCAGACGCTCGCATAGGTCCAGTCGACAGTAGAAGATCCCACAGCCTTCGGGTGAAAGCATCCACTTATGGCCGTCCGCAGACAGAAAGTCGATCCCCATCGCCTGAACATCTACGGGCAGCACCCCCAGGCTCTGGATCGCATCGACGCACAGGTATCCCCCGACCCGGTGTACCTTGTCACTGATGGGCTTAAGGTCGATTCGATGGCCGGAAGCATACTGCACGTGGGACAGCGATACGACCCGGGTCCGGTCATTGATCGCTGAACAGACATCGTCGACATGAATGCGGCCGTCGTCAGCCTGTTTGACTTCGATCATCTCCACGCCCAGCCTGCGGAGATTTTCCCACGGGTAACGGTTGGCCGGGTACTCGACGTTGGTGATGACCACGTTATCGCCCGGGCGCCAGTCAAGCCCGTTGGCGACCAGGCTCAAACCGCTGGAGGTGTTCGGCACAAAGGCGATTTCATGATGGCTTTTCGCCTGGATCAGCCTGGCGGCAGCCTGTTTGACCTGGTTCGCCCGCCGATACCACCCCGCGCCGACGTACGCGATCGACTCGGCCTGATCCGCATACCGACGGATCGCATCCGCCGCGGCCCGGCTGATCGGGGCGACCCCCGCATGGTTGAGGAATACCATGTCACGGAGGATCGGGAACTGCTCCGGGCCGTCGATCTTCAGCTTCAATGTCACGATAACCGATCCTTTAAGAAGCAGGTGCGTATGAACAGACTCATGATAAATCGAAGCGTCATGATTCGCATAGCCGTGATAATGGGGGTGGCCATGTTCAACGCAGTTCACGCGCGGGCGGGTCAGGCGGTTGAATCGGAGCCTTTACCCGAAATCAAGCCGGCACCGATCGTGCAGGCACTGATCGATGACCCGCTCAACGATGAACAAGCCAGAACGGACCTGCTGATCTTCCATGGCCGATGGGATGAATTACCCGACCGGGAGAGCTTGACTCCCGATCAGCGCGCACGCTTGGCATTGCTTGGTTATGAACTCGACGACCCGGTCCTTGATGATCCCGGCGTCGATGCCTTGTGGCGTGCTGATGCGGCATTGAAACGTGGTGAACCGGAAACCTGTGTCGAATTGCTGAACGATCGGACTGACGCACAGGCCGCGTTGCTGCTGGCCGAGGCTTATGAGCAGATCGGTCAGCC
>CAZJCN010000351.1:0-3001 GCA_964544195.1 uncultured Phycisphaeraceae bacterium
GAACCGTGGCGTTGGTCGGGGGCCTGCTGGCATGGCTGGGATCGAGAAAACCACCCGAAGACCAGGAGCCTGAGGTGGAAGCCGTCGCCAGCGAACCGGTGGCTGGGAAATAGTGTTCTTCGCGTGTTTCGAGTGAGGAGGAGTTGGTTGTGAAGATCGCTGGTGTCAGGGTCGTGGGTGTGGCATGCCTTTGTGTTTTCGTGACATCCGAGGCGTGGTCGCAGACCAGTCAGTGGGTGCAGCGTGGCGTCACCGGCCGACTGATCTACACCCCTGATGCCGAGGGTGATCGCATCTTCGACTTTTCCAACGTCGGCTACCGTGGACGGGGCGCCACGGCGATCCCGAACACAATCCCGAACGTCATCACGCTTTCGCCGGTCGCCGGGGACGACACCACACAGATCCAGAACGCGATCAACACGCTCGCCGCCATGCCGATCGGTTCCGACGGCTATCGCGGCGCTGTCCTGCTTCAGGCCGGGACCTATGACATCCACTCTCAGCTTGTGATCAACGCCAGCGGCATCGTGTTGCGCGGCGAAGGGCAGGGCACCAACGGCACGATCCTGCACGGCCGAAACGTCGGCCCGGACGGCACGAACCAACGGCCTCTGATCCGCATCACAGGCAACGGCAGCCAGTCCATGATCGGATCGACCGTCAATATGATCGACAAGACCGTCCCGGCCGGGATCAACAGCTTCCGAGTGGATAATCCCGGGGCGTTCTCTGTTGGGTATACGGTCCGCATCGAACGCCCGAGTACACAGGCATGGATCGATGCCGTCGGCATGGGGCAGCCCCTCAACGGTGACCCGGCATGGCAACCCGGCACGATGAATATCCGTTACGACCGTGTCATCACCCGCATTGAAGGTGATCGTGTTTTCATCGATTCGCCATTGGCGAACAGCTTCGAGCAACAGTTCGGCGGCGGCACAATCAAACGTTACACCTGGCCCGGTGCGATCGAGAATGTCGGCATCGAAAACCTCCGCGGTGATACGGATTTCGATGACCCGGCCGATGAAGACCACGCTTGGGAGTTCATCTCCATCGGCGGGACCGGACAGACCAGTGATCGGGCTCAGCACGTTTGGGTCCGTGACATCACCGCCCGGCACTTCGGGGATTCGGCCGTCGTCGCCAACCCAAGCTCGAAATGGGTCACCGTCGCCAACGCCACCAGCCTCGACCCGGTCAGCATCGTCACCGGCAGCCGGCGGTACACCTATGACCTGTCCGGTTCGCACGGCTTCGTCACCCACGCCAGTGCCGACAGCGGTCGGCATGACTTCGTTACCAACAGCACCCGCCCGCCCGGGCCCAACGTGTTCCACGATTCCAACGCCACAAACGCGCTCAACGACTCCGGCCCACATCAACGCTGGAGCACCGGTACGCTCTACGACAACGTCTCCGTCCAGGGCAACGCCATCAACGTCCGTAATCGGGAAACCTTCGGCACCCGGCATGGATGGTCCGGTGCCAACGTCGTGATCTGGAACTCACAGGCCGACAGCTTCCGAGTCCAGAACCCGCCCACCGCGCAGAACTGGCTGATCGGCTCGCAGGGAACCATCGTCGAGGACACCACCTTCGGCCCACAGCCGTCGGGTTACTACGATTCACACGGCACCCCCATCGCAGACATCCCCAGCCTGTACGAAGCACAGGTCGCTGACCGTACCGACGTGACCACCTATCACTGGGCTGGGGGCAACGGCAACTGGGCGGATATGCAGCAGTGGCTCGAACGCGCCACCCCTCTGGCACGCGCCGTTCAGTATCGAGATTACCTGATCGGCGATATCGACGGCTTCATTCACGACGGGGCCGGCAGTGTCGATGAGGCATTCGTCGATCCCACGTTTGCCGCAGAGATCACCGCTTCCAGTGCTCTGCCCATCACCGGTGACCGGCAACCGGAATGTCGCGTTCACACAAGGCTTCGTCCTTGACCCGGGAGAGGTGGTGGTGCACGGTTGGCTGGCGCTTGGGATGCGGCAGGGCGGCGGGTTGGTCAACACCGACTTTATCAAGATTGACGGTGCCGGGAAGATGGATTTCTCCGCCTTGGGGT
Organism: uncultured Phycisphaeraceae bacterium; assembly: GCA_964544195.1. Classification (GTDB taxonomy): domain Bacteria; phylum Planctomycetota; class Phycisphaerae; order Phycisphaerales; family Phycisphaeraceae; genus CAZJCN01. Next base: position 2,087 of record CAZJCN010000351.1, read on the forward strand.
GGGACACGCAGATCAACAGCTCGGACACCTTCGTGGGTGTGATTGATCTCGGGACCACCGCCTTGCTGCCGATCCTGAATCATGACAGCCAGCTCAGCGTACAGGTCAATGACGACACCGGTGTTGATTGGGCGATGCTGTCTCTGACCGTGCTGGTCGATCAGGGGGCAGGCGCAGCCGACGTGATCATGGATGCAGGCGGAACTGCGATCATCGATTCACCTGTGGTACCGGTCAAGTCGTTAACGATCACCGACGCCACACTCCGCCTTGATCCCGGCGGTGACATGCAAGTGTTGAACGACCTGTCCGCCACCAGCCCGGCTGCCGTCCTCTCGTTCGGGATCGATTCCGACGGCTCCGGTATGATCCAAGTCGATGGCCAAGCCGATCTCACCGGCACCGTCGTGGACCTCGAACGCCTGAACGGCTTTACTCCAGGCGCCAATCAGTCATTCGATCTGCTCACCGCCTCGACCGTGATCGGAACCCCGGCTGTCGATGGTTCAGACCTCAGCGAATGGACACTGTCAATCGATGGCGGCGGCAACGGCCAGATCCTTCGCGCAACCTTCATCGGCGCATTGACCGGCGACCTCGACAACGACGGGTTCGTCGGCATTACCGACCTCAACATCGTGTTAGGCAACTGGAATCAGAATGTCCCAGCCGGCGACAGTCTGTCGGGCGACGTATCCGGCGACGGGTTTGTGGGGATCGAAGACCTCAACATCGTGCTGGGCAACTGGAACGCGAACAGCCCACCGAACGATCAGACGAACATCCCCGAACCGACGTCACTTGTATCCTGGCTGATCCCTGCACTCTGGCGTGTCGTTGCCGGGCGCTAGATCTCTTTAAAGCACCGCTTGGCCAGCGCCAGATCCGACATCGCCCATTTCTTGACGGTTTTCA
>CAZJCN010000352.1:0-2980 GCA_964544195.1 uncultured Phycisphaeraceae bacterium
CCACACATACGGTGCTAACGTCGAATCTTGATGTGAAACGTAAGCGATAAGCATTCAGCCATCCTACTGGGTATTTATCCGTTAATTATACCCATGCCTCTGATGAAATAAGCCACGGCTTCGTGTCCGACGGGTCCGAACAGGTGGCGTGTAGAGATTATGACCTGTAATTTGTAATTCTGAACATATCCCAGCCGTTCCTGGCGGCATAAACAGAATCGGGCCTATATTCTGTCACATGCGAATCCCATATAGATCGGCGGTTTCATAGCCTCTCGCTCATGGCTCAACACCGCGGTGCAACCCTGTTTATGCATCGGTATGACCCAATAGAGAATATTCCATGTCGTTTGCACAATCAGTCATTTGATAAGAATTTTCATGGGCTAGAATTGTTAGCGAGTCGATGATATCGCGGGCCTGTATTCAACGCTTAGTGCATGTGGAATGACGCCCCACAGCAATTCAGCTTCATCGGCAGGTTGAAACGTACCAGGCCAATTCGTCACTAACAGGGATGGACACATGAATACGCAATCACAATTCCCACGTCGTGCTTTCACGCTGATCGAACTTCTGGTCGTTATCAGTATCATCGCTTTGCTTGTTGGCATTCTGCTTCCGGCACTAGGTGCGGCACGTCGATCCGCACGTGAGCTTGTCTGCGGTACACAGATCCGCCAACTTGGCATGGCCTCCATCATGTACGCCGATGACAACAAAGATCACTATGCCATATCCGATCAGTTTTCGACGCCGAGATCTTCCATTGACACTAAGCTCTCGGGCTATGACGGATCCCAGCCGCGTGAAGGTTCGACGAGTAACACCTTTGGCGTTTACATGCAGGATGAGGTGGCTGATCTGACCTGGGTCTGTCCTCTTGAAGAAATTGATAGGGCGTGGACCGAGGCTGCCGTCCGTTCTTACGGCCTCAGTTTCGGTGCTCCATTCGAGGCGCGTCAGAAAGGTATTGGCAACGCCTATAACAATGCCACGTGGACCGGCTTGTCATCGGCCGTGGGTATGCATACTTTCGCACCGGATGGGTGGTCAGCACGACAGTCAGAGGTCGCCATGCCGTCCAGCACGGTCATGATGATGGACTTGGCAAACAAGGGGGCGTTCCGGGGACACGCCAACATCTATACCGAGATGGGAACGATGCGAAACGCCATGGATGCCGGGTACTACCAAGCGGACCCCACCTTTAAATGGCCTAATGGCCCGTCCATGTTCTACGCCCATGAGCGTCAGGTCGGCGACAATCCAACTCCGAACATTACCTTTGCTGACGGACATACCGAACGTGTTGACGTAATGGCGGTTCTGGAGGAACGAGGTAACGCGCCGGGCGACTACACCACCACGGACACGATCTTTGATGCCATGCGTGGCCGATGATTCGAATGCCTTCATGTCCAATGTGGATGCGAAGCCAGCCTCGGATGACACCGCGTTTTGAAACGAGATTTTAAATCATCATACCGTTCCAACCATAAGCAGGCATTCATGGGATTCAGAGACAAACTCAACTCGCCGATCTTCACCGTTCTCGCGATCTTGCTGATCGGGGCCGGCGTGGTTCTGTTTATCAAACGTTCCACCGGAAATCCCTACAAAAACTTCGGGGATACGGTCTGGGTGTATAACCTCGATACGGGTGAACTGATAAGGATGGCCAATGAGGATGCGATCCCACCGATCCGGCTTAGTGATGGAACAGGTTACAAGGCGGTAGTCTTCAGTTGTGGGCAAGACGGTTCTGGAGAGCCTCAGGTCGCGTACCTGTCAAAGTACACCCCTGAAGCAGTGGAAGCCCTCGGCGACGATGGGGTCATCGATTCAAGCAACTTCTGGGTTGAGATGAACCCTGCCCGAAGTACCTTGATCGCGACAGTCGAATCCGCCAAGCAGGACCAATGGATCCCGGCAACGACGGCCAATATTGATAAGTTACTGTCAAGGGCAGTCAGTGTGTGCGGAGGAGTATATCAAATTGTTAGACCCTGATAATATTCCCGCCTGTTGGTGGGTGATGCATGAGATTGTTTGATGACAGGCATGAGATCAGGCAGGTGTGTTAGTCATTCCTGATAATAATAATCATTGATATGTGTTGAGACTTGAAATGATTGAAAGCATTCGTACATACCGCCTGCAGTGTAAACTGGACGAGCCTTTCGGATTTTCACAGTGGTACTACGACACCCGTAACGCCCTGCTGGTTGAAGTGATTGACGATTCCGGCGCGGTAGGCTGGGGAGAATGTTACGGCCCCGCTGGAGTTACGCAGTCTGCGATCGACTCGTATTATGCCCCTCTGCTCATAGGATGGGATCCATTACGCAACGAAGCGGCGTGGCACCACTGCTGGCAGGCGTCTCTGGATTTTGCCCGCAAAGGCATCATGATGGGTGCGATGTCCGGCTTGGACATGGCCTTGCTCGACCTCAAAGGCAAGCTGCTGGAAACCTCGGCATCTGAACTGATGGGTGGCCGTCAGCGGGACTCGATCTCCTGTTACGCCACGGGGATGTACTTCAAGAAGGTATCCGAGCCCGAACTATTAAACCGTATTCTGGGCGAAGCGCAGGGTTATATTGATCGAGGCTTTCAGGCCATGAAAATCAAGGTCGGGAAGAACCTGGCCTTTGACAAGTTGCAAGCGCGGGAGATGCGGAAATTATCTTCGCAAATACGCCTTATGGCGGACTCTAATCACGCGTATAGCCTGCCCGAAGCGATCGAGGTTGGACGGGTTCTGGAAGAGTGTGAATACGCATGGTTTGAAGAGCCGTTGTCTCCTGAACACACACGGATGTGTCGGCAGCTCGCAGACAAGATTGATGTGCCAATCGCTACTGGAGAATGCGAACAAACCCGATGGGGTTTCCAAGAGCTACTCAGTCATGGGGGGGTGCATATCGCACAGCCCGACCTCGCCTACTGTGGCGGCCCGACCGAAGCTCTGAAGATC
>CAZJCN010000353.1:0-2972 GCA_964544195.1 uncultured Phycisphaeraceae bacterium
ACTCGCCGCCAATCACGTTCGGAGACGGCTCGGCAATGGTTTCGTCATTACGGAAATAGGTCGGGTCAAAGTAGTCCTTCTTGCTCCGGGCACGAGCCCGGTCGATCTTGTCCAAGTCGGCATAGGATCGTGGTCCGGTCACGGAGTCGTTGAGCGTCTGCTTGCCGTCTCCGATCATCATGACCTCGGACGTACGCTTGGCGAAACCGGTTTGATACAACTCAAGATACAAGAGTGGATGGTTTTCAGGAATGCTCCCGATGCGCAGGGGAAACATCAGGTTCGACCCGGCGTAATGCAACCGGCCGCCTTCCAGCGGAGCAGAAGGGCACAGGTAGGCCTCCGTGGTGTTTTCGTCGCCGTCTTCAACATAAGTATCTTTGCTCGTATTCGAGATATAAGCGTTAATAATGACCGGCCATTCCGTGGCATCGCTCCAGCCGCCGACGCCCGTCCCATCCGAAAATCCGATCGGGAGTTGATCCTGGCTCTCGAAGGCATAGGCCGTGACACCAAGTCCGATCTGGCGCAGGTTCGACAAACACTTCATGCCTTGCGCTGATTTTCGAGCGGCCCCCAAGGCCGGCAACAGGATGCCCACCAGCAGGGCAATAATCGAAATCACCACCAGCAACTCAATCAACGTAAATCCGGTCTTTCTGAGTTTCATCATCAATGCTCCTGCTAGTGCGTATTCATGTCAATCATCTGATCCGAGCAGAGGTGATTCGGCTCCGCTCGTTTAATCCGGCTGTATGCGGTCAGGCACACAGCCAGAGGATTGGCCTCGTTTCTGTCCGGGCGTTTTAATCCGGGAACAGCAAGGCACATGGGTTTGACTGATCACGCGACACCGCGCCGACGGCACATCGAAGCCATACCTCCCATACCCAGCACCAGAAGTGACGCGGGTTCCGGGACAGCACCACCATCACCCGGAGGCGGTGTGCCGTTGTTCCAAGTGCCCAGGACGATATTCAGGTCCGCGATACCCACAAAGCCGTCTTCATTGATGTCTCCGGGGATCAGACCAACGCCGCCGGGGATCAGCGCGAGGTTGTCAAACGTGAGGTCCAGGGTCTGGCTGGGCGAATTCGTAAACGTTCCCTGAAGATGGAATGTCACGATATTTGACAGATCCAGACCAGGAACCGAGCCCACCGCGTTGTCTTGAAGGAAGTCAGACAGGTCAATCGTTAATGTCTGTTCATCACCCACGACCAGATTAAGGAAACGATAGACACGCTCGGTCCCGTCCCCATCGACCAGCACGACGTTGAACTTGTCCGCGACATTGCCCGGGTTCACGTCCAACTGTACTTCAAGCGTAGTCTCACCCGAGGCATCAAGGGGCTGGGGGAGATCAAACCAGCCGCCACCGAAGTCACCGGCGACCACACGGAAATCATTGGGACCTGAAGTAAATTGCGCACTGGGGCTGGCCCAATCGACATACGTTCCCGTCAGGCTGAAATTGCTGAAGTCAGACAGGACATCCGGGCCGGGCGCCACCGGGGGAGTACCGGTCGGGGGCGTCCCCTGATTCCAGTGACCCAACACGATGTTCAGGTCGCTGATACCGACGAACCCGTCGCCGTCGATATCACCTGACAGGTCCACCGGCACCGGGACATCGAAGCCGCCGGGCATATTGTTCGGCAACGGCGTGGCGTTCGCGGTGGCCAAGTCGGGAAAGACCTCGAATACGAAATTGTCAGCGAAAATCTCACCGGTCGCACCGGCGCCACCGGCCTCAACCATCACGGGTCGGATCTCGGCAAGATTCGCAAAATCATGCACCGCGTTGCTCAACTCCACGGTCAGGCTCTTCTGCGTCCAGCCCGTCGTCGAGAAAGGCGCCGTGGAGACCGGCGTCAACGGTGTGGATGTGATCAGGTCCGGGCTGCCCGGCGTCCCGTTCCCCAACGGCGTGTTCAGAAACTCGATTCGGAAACCATCTTCACCGCCGGGATTCGAGAACGGGTCGTTCGGGTTGGACATGACCCAGGCGCTCATGCGGATGGCCATGCCTTCCGTCAGCACCCCCCCGTTGATATTGCGGATATCATCGGCATCAATGTGATGCGCCCAGCCGGCGAATCCCGTCCCGTCCGCCACGCCGATAGCCGCAAACTGATTACCGTCACTGTCTGCCGTGGCCTCGTAGATGTAGCCGCCACCGCCCTCGAAGTGGTTGGTGGTGCCGAGGAAATTGCCGGTGTCCCAAAGGGAACTGTCGGTAGCGAGGACCACAGCATCAGCCGGTTGAGCGGCCACCGCCAGGCCCCCTATCGTCGCCATGACACAAAGTCCCGTTTTAAGATACATCACTGTTCCTCCATTCTTGACTGTTCAGGTTTATGCCTGTTCTCCACACGTGTTCTTAACAACCCGGCTTTCACCGGAATCCGATCGCCCGTCGGCAGACGGGCAACCGGAATATCGGAGGAGTTCATTAACGCTTGCGCCAAAGCAGGCTCAGTCCGCCAAGCCCCATCAGGGCCAACGAGGCCGGCTCGGGAACCAGGGCGAGGTTGTCAAACGTCATGTCGATCGGGTCCGTATTCTCGAAGGTTCCCTGAAGGTGGAACACGGTCAGGTTCGAGATGTCCAGACCCGGAACGCCGCCGACGGCGTTATCCTGCAGGAAGTTGGTCAGGTCGGTGGTGACTACCTGCCCGGCACCCACACCCAACCCGGTGAAACGGTACACGCGTTCGGTACCATCACCATCAACCAACACCACGTTGAACCGATCGGACACGTTCCCGGGATTGACATCCAGCCGAACTTCGAGGGCGGTTTCACCCGACGCGTTGACCGGCGCCGGCAGTACAAAAAAACCACCACCGAAGTTGTCGGACTGCACCCGGAAGTCCGTGGGGCCTGAGGTGAACGTTCCGGTCTGCCAATCCACATACGTCCCGGTCAGATTGAAGTTGCTGAAATCACTCAGCAACGTGGCAGCCGAG
>CAZJCN010000354.1:0-2966 GCA_964544195.1 uncultured Phycisphaeraceae bacterium
TCCCGTCAATTCGATACCGATCATCCAGCACAACCCGTGCATGATACGTCCGGATCATGTCGCTGAACAAAGCTACCTGCTCCGCTGCCGATGCACTATCATGTGCCCCATGACTGCCGCCGCGACGCTCAACCAAGGGACCGAGACAACGCATCAGCAACCGATCCTCAGCGTTCGGGACCTGAAAACCTATTTCCCGGTCAAACGCGGCATCATGCGCCGGGTGGTCGGCGAGGTGCGAGCCGTTGACGGCGTATCCTTCGACATCGCACAGGGTGAAACCTTGGGACTGGTCGGCGAATCCGGTTGCGGCAAGAGCACTGTCGGGCGAACGATCCTCCGACTGATCCCCGCGACCAGTGGTTCGATTCAGTTCCAAGGCCGGGACATCCTCGCGGTCCAAGGCAGAGAGATGAAGCGCCTGCGCCGACAGATGCAGATCATTTTCCAAGACCCGGTCGGTTCACTGAATCCTCGCATGACCGTCGGCCGGATCATCGGCGAACCAATCGTGGTACACCGGATCGCAAAGGGCTCGGAACTGCGCGATCGGGTGGCCACGCTGCTGAAAAAGGTCGGACTGGAACCCGACCATGCTTACCGCTACCCCCATGAGTTTTCGGGCGGTCAACGGCAACGTATCGGGATCGCGCGGGCGCTGGCGCTCGAGCCGAAGTTCGTCGTGTGTGATGAGCCGGTTTCCGCTCTTGATGTGTCGATCCAGTCACAGATCCTGAACCTGCTGGCGGATCTTCAGGACGAGTTCGGATTGTCGTACCTGTTCATCGCACACAACCTCGCGGTCGTCGAGCACTTCTGTGACCGCGTGGCAGTGATGTACCTTGGGCGTATAGTCGAATTAGCTGATCGTGAAACGCTCTATCGTAATCCGCTCCACCCATACACACGGGCCTTGCTCAGCGCCGCCCCTAACCCGGACCCCAAGGGACGAAAACAGCGCATCATGCTGGAAGGTGATGTTCCTAGCCCGATCCACTTTTATAAAGACGAAGACAAATCCATGTCTTCTGATCTATCGGCTGGGCCCGCTGAACGCACCGAACACGGTGTCACCTACATCTCACGCCAGAGCTTGCTGGACCGCCCCCCCTTGAAAGAGGTGCCGGGAGAACCGGGACACTTCGTATCCACACGCGGATTTTCCGAATAAGATACGCGTCGCGCGGTATGAAACTTGTCACGCGCTGCGCTTCGGTGGAAAGTTGAACAGCCGTCCAATGCGCCGACACAAGTGAGGCACCGGATCAAGATGGTTGGTCCGCCAGGCCTGCTGGCTTGATGGCGGCAACTCCTCGGGGATAAATCGGCCTCTAAGCAGCGAGATGGCAAGGCGTCGTGGAGACACGCCGAAATAGGTGCACGGACCCGTGTTGGCTGTAATCGGCTGGTTGATGTGTTCCCCTCGGGTCACTCGAATCAGCAGGTCTGGAAAATTGACCCCGGCCCAGTAGGACCAGATAAGTGAACCCCAGAATCGGGGATTAAACTCGATTGCATATACCCGGCCCTTTTCATCATATCGCATGTCCATGTGCGCCACGCCGTGATACCCGGAAGCCTCCACGATACGGCGTGCTATCTGCAGGACTTGTTCTTCATCAAGAAAATGTAATGTGCCGGGTGAATCGTCGTCTTTCTGCTGAATCGACCACGCGACCATTTTCCCATGATCAGCCAGAAAACTGATGTCGATATCCCGCCCCGCCAGGTATCGCTGAATCAGGTATGGCCCTAGATGCTCCTGGTTCCGATGTGTGTAACCCGACATCAGATCCGTATGCGTATCCGCACGCCAGATCCCCTCCCCGTTTTCACCCTCAACCGGTTTGATAATCACAGGAAAATCAAAAACCAGCCTCTCCAGTTCTTGTACATCTTTCACCAGATATGTTTCCGGCGAAGGCAGATTGTGTGACCTGACAAACTGGTAAAACGTCCATTTGTTGTGTAGCCGATCCAATGTTGTCTGGTCGGGCAGGGCGCATACCTGCGCTTCGTGGATCGTGTCACGCGCTCGGACCAATGCGCGGGTCGTGCGCATGTCGGCCGGGATAATCATGTCGATATCATGGCGCGAGCAGTAGGCGTTTAACTCATCTGAGAACCGCTGATCCCCCTGCATCAGAGTCAGACGATCCCACCAGGTAAAAAACCTGCAGTGGCGAGACCATCGTGTAGGAGACCAACGGTCGTCGCATATCAGATGCACATCATATCCGGATTCACCCAGACAGGTAACCAGGTGAGACCCGAACAAATCAATCGTCGATAAAACAAGAACACGCATGCCCAAGCCTGTCGGCACAATTCGTCATACATGGGCTATACAGGCGTTCAATCCACCGGGACACCGGAAAGCGCCTCGTTCATCTGCTTATACGTCTTATGATCCTGTACACGAACGGTCAACTCAAGGCCGCTCTTGAGGATCTGGTAGTCAATAATGCGCGCCCGACGACGGTGTTCCAGTTCGATGACGGGCTTGACCTCGATCCGTTGAAGCTTGGTGAGCCATTCTCCGACCTGCTCGGCCCGATAGTCGCCCCCCGATTTCTCACGCAGGTACTCCCCGATGGTTTCGGCAGGGACGGGCAACCGGCCGACAAGAAAACGCCTGAGCGTGATTTCCGCCATCCCGTTATCCATGATGTTCACGTCGAACTTGCCGGAGATCACGGCACTGAGCTTCCCGGCGTCAAGCTTGAACGCCATGACCAGCTCACCGTCGTCCACAGTCACCATCGGATTCTGAATTTCATCCGGCTTGACGTACCCCCGCTCCTGCATCCATTCATCCAGCCTGACCTGCACGATCGCAGCCATCTCTTCGTTATTAAGGGTAATCGTCTGTGTGGTATCGATGGGAACGTCTTCGGGCTTGACGGGTGGGGCCTTGGGGGTTTCCTCCAGGTTCTCTGCGTCTTTCTGCTGATCCGTGCCCGACG
>CAZJCN010000355.1:0-2963 GCA_964544195.1 uncultured Phycisphaeraceae bacterium
TCGCCGACGGTCTGGCCGTTGTTGCGCAGGCTGACGACCAGCGCCCCGAAGTCGTGGACCGCCCCGATGAAGATGCTGCCGAAGACCACCCACAACAGGGCCGGGAGCCAACCCCACATCACCGCGATAGCCGGCCCGACGATCGGCCCGGTCCCGGCGATGCTCGTAAAATGGTGCCCGAATACGATCGCCTTGGGAGAGGGCACATAGTCCTTGCCGTCGTTGAGCCGGTGGGAAGGACAGACGAAATCAGCGGAAAGGCGAAAGACTTTCTCGCCCAGCCATCGGCCGTAGGTGTGATACGCGATCAGAAACGCGACCCCGGCACCGACTGCGATCAGAAGTGTTTCCATATAGCCAAGTCTCCATGGCCTCGCCGGTCTGCACAATGCTTACTCTTTAACTGCACCACGATTATATCAACCGTTTAATTCATCAGTTGTATTCCCGTGCGGAGTCTGGGACGTTTGACAAACTGAAAACAGATCTTTATCGTTCCGCACCTATTGTATGAACCGGCTACGGTTCGATCTGGATTCACCTAATGACACAACGGTATCAGGAATTGCCTCAGGTCAACGGGCGTCGATTACCCATGCCCGGCTCGGCCTTGTGTCAGGTCTGGCGGGAGGGGTACGGATTACCTCAACTTAAAGCCGACATCATGGCGGGGCTGGTTGTTGGAATCGTAGCCCTGCCCCTCTCGATGGCGTTGGCGATAGCTTGCGGTGTTCCGCCTCAATACGGCCTATATACCGCGATCGTCTCGGGTCTAGTTGCAGCATTGGCTGGTGGATCACGCGTCAGCATCACCGGCCCCACAGCGGCCTTTGTGGTGATTTTGTTGCCGATCGTTCAGCAGTACGGCCTCCCAGGATTGCTATTGGCGACAAATATGGCGGGGGTCACATTAGTCCTGATGGGCCTTGCCGGGATGGGCCGATTAATCCAGTTCATTCCTTATCCGGTAACAACAGGATTCACCGCCGGGATCGCGGTCGTAATCGCGACATTGCAGGTCAAGGATTTCCTGGGGCTGACCATTGAGCATATGCCACAACATTATGTGGAGCGTGTCGCGGTCCTGTATGAAGCGTTGCCCACAGCTCATTGGCCTGACGTGACCATCGGTGTATTGACGCTGTTTCTTCTGATTGCCTGGCCGAAGATCACTCGGAAAATTCCAGCGGCTTTGGTCGCATTGACAGTTGCTACGGTGGTCGGCTGGTTGTTATCCCAAGCCTTGGACGGCTTTGATATCGCGACAATCGGCAGCAGATTTTCTTATGTTACTGAGGACGGCTCCCAATTGCCCGGCATCCCGCAATTGCCTCCGATATTACGCTGGCCGTGGCAGATTCCCGGCCCGGACGGTGAACCTTTACATCTGAGCTTCGAACTGGTGCGAGATCTGATCGGGTCGGCATTTACGATTGCGATGCTCGGGGCGATCGAATCCCTGTTGTGTGCTGTCGTCGCTGATGGGATGATCGGTAGCAAACACGATCCAGACGGTGAACTGATCGGTCAGGGGCTGGGGAATCTCATTGGGCCGTTTTTCGGTGGTTTCGCGGCCACGGGTGCTATTGCACGCACGGCGGCAAGCATTCGGGCGGGCGGACGTACACCGATTGCCGCGATCACGCACTCGGTATTTGTTCTGGTTGCCGTGTTGGCATTGGCACCCGCCTTAGGTTATTTGCCCCTGTCGGCGTTGGCGGCGCTGCTGCTTGTAGTCGCCTGGAACATGAGTGAAGCCAAGCATTTTCTGCACCTGGTGCGTGTCGGTCCCAGGTCGGACATGGCGGTCCTGATCACCTGCTTCGGTTTGACGGTGCTGATGGACATGGTGATCGCGGTCGCGGCGGGTGTCATTCTGGCAGCGCTTTTGTTCATGCAGCGCATGGCTGCCCTGTCGAGTACCAGATTGGTCGAGGGCCATCATCCCCAACTCGTGGCAGAACTTCCGGAGCATGTGGTGTTGTACGAGGTGGCGGGACCGTTGTTCTTTGGAGCGGCGGAGAAAGCGGCGGCGGCTTTGGCCAGCATCGGCGAAAAGACGAGTGTGGTGATTCTTGATCTGGCGGGTGTGCCTGTGATTGACGCGACGGGGCTGGTGGCCTTGGAAAGCGCGATCACGAAACTGCAGTCGGCCGGCGTAATGGTCGTACTTGCCGATGTGAAACCACAACCTCTCCAGGTCATCCGTAAGGCTGGTCTGAAAGACGAACCTCATAAGCTGGCTGTGTGTCAGACACTCAAGGAAGCTGAAATGCTGGTCAGGTTGTTAGAACACGAGCGATCGGCTTCATCAGCCGGTTAAGCGAGTCCGAATCTCCCGTCGCATCCGATCGACCTCCTCCCTCAGGTAAGCCAGCCCGCGGTCGGCCCCCATCTCGACGACATGCCTGGCCGGGATCGGTTGGCCGTACATCACGGCGATCCGTCCGGTCAGCTTCGGGCGCCCCCCCCGCTTCCACACGTCATACGCACCCTCGATGGCCACAGGCACGATCGGCGGCATGGCTCGCTTGATCAGCAGCATCGTCCCGGTTTCGAACGGCTGGACCTCGCCGGTCGGCGTCCTGGACCCTTCCGGGAAGATCAGCAGGGCCTGCCCTTTCTGAAGCTCCTCGATGCAGCGACGCATCGCCTTGACATCCGATTCACCCTGCCTGACCGGGATGGCGTTGAGCATGCGGATCAGCCAGGCGAACAGCGGGTGATTATCGAACAGGGTCGAGCGTGCCAACGCGGCGAACTGACGATGCGAGCACCCAAGCCCCACGATGATCGGGTCAAGGTAGGACTGGTGATTGCTGACCAGCAGGACCGGCCCGGTCCGCGGGATGTTCCTCACCCCGAACGCACGGTAACGATACAGGGGCACGAAAAGCACATAACAGATCATGTGCATCAGGTGCCAGAACAGGATCCGCCAGATCGGCGCACCGGGCTGGCGT
>CAZJCN010000356.1:0-2960 GCA_964544195.1 uncultured Phycisphaeraceae bacterium
CAGAAAGCGGATATCGCTTTTCAGATGCTGTTGCAGGTTCGTAATCAGATGATGGATGCATACGAGGAGATCAAGCAGATCAGGGTATAAAACAATCTGAGTTCTGTGCTTGTTTGAGCGGAGACTCAGTGATAAGCGATGGATCGCTTACAAGGCGTCTGACGGGCTGTGTGGATGAGGCCCGGGCGCATGCACGGCATGGAGGCCGACGATGGAGTTTGTGAAACGGATGTGGTCCCAGATCGGGACCCAATTGCAGGATGTCTCCTGGCAGACCAAGGCGTTGATCGCCTCGCTGGTGGTGATCCTGCTGTTGTTCGGCGGATTCTTGATGCTTTATGCCGGGGCCGAGGAGATGGTCACGTTTGGACCGGCCGGCCCCAACCCTGCCGAGGCACTGGCGAAACTGTCCACCGCCGGTATTGAAGCCGACGTCAAGAATGGCGTTATCCGTGTTCCACCTGATCAGCTACCTCAGGCCTATCTGATCCTGCAACAAGGCGGATTGCTCGGTGAAGATGCTTCCAAGGTCTTCGACCGCATGTTCGAATCGCAATCGCCTTGGGAAACCGACAAGCGGGATCAGCAACGCGCGATCATTGCCCGAAGCCGGTTCCTGGCCATGGCGATTGAAAGCCTGCAGGGCGTGAAAGCCGCCGAGGTGATGTACGACCCCGGGCAGGACGGGTTAGGTAAACGCCATGTCCGGGCCAGCGCAATGGCTACGATTACGACGACCGGCGGCCCGGTCACGACCGAATTGGCGGACGCGGTCGCTGCGTTGATCAGCGGGGCGATCGCCAAGATCGACATGACCGATGTGAAGATCGTCGATGCACGGACCGGCCGACGGGTCGCGGTCTCCGATCCCAACAACTTGCTGCCCTCCGATGCGTTGGAAGTCAAACGTAACATCGAAGAGCGCAAACGTCGGGAGATCGAAAACATCCTGGATTACATCCCCGGTGTCAGGGTCGGCGTCAATGTGCTGCTCGATTCGATTGCATCACGCCAGGAACGACGACGGGAGTATGAAAAAGAACAGCTGATCCGCAGCGAACAGAACGAAGAACGCAGTCGACGTAATATCGCCGATGCTGGGGAACCCGGGCCGCGTTCGAATACGGGGTTGTCCATTAACGGCTCAGGGGGAAGCGGTACGGAAGAAACCGAAAACCGTATCCAGACTGAGTTCTATGACTCCAAGCCAATCGTATTGGAACAGGATACGATACATACCGGCCATCAGATCAAGCAGATCAACGTTGCGATCAATGTTCCCCGCAGTTTTTTTGTCAACCTGTACAAACAGCTTAACCCCGATGCTGAAGGCGATCCGGACAGTGCTGCAATCGACGCGCTGGTGCAGTCTGAACTCTCCGAAATCGAGCAGAAGGTACAGGTGTTGACCCTTGCGAATGTTCAGGGAATCGTCAAGGCCGACATGGTTCCCGATGCGCCCTCAGCGATGCTTGCGGGAACCGGTTCGACCGTCGGGAAGTTATTGGATGGCGGTTGGGGCGGACCTGCCGGTTTGTCCTTGTTGGCTTTGGCGAGTCTCGGCTTGATGTTGAAGGTCTATCGAAACGCCACCCGGCCGGAATCCCTGCCATCGGTTGAGGAGCTGGCAGGGGTGCCGCCGTCACTTCCTTCCGATGAGGAGTTGATCGGGGAAGCCGACGAATCGGAGGCATCATTGACCGGCGTGGAGCTTGATGAAGAGGAGCTTAGGGCTCGTCGGATTGCGGAACAGATCGGCGACCTGGTGCGGGCCGATCCTGCGGAAGCCAGTCGCCTTCTCGGTAAGTGGGTATCTCCCAACCAATAACCTGCAGAACGGTAGGACGCTATGCCCCAGACAACGGATGCCGGTACCAGCCAGATGCTCGAGGAGATGAGCGGCGTACAAAAAGCTGCGGTGTTACTGCTGGCTCTGGACCAGGAAGCGGCCTCCCTGATCCTCAGCAAGCTGAATCCCAAGACCGTTGAAGAAATTACCCGTGAGCTGGCGAGCACGCACAGCATACCTCAGGAGGTGCGAGACTCCGTCCTGAAGGAGTTTTATGAGTTGGCCGTTGCTCAGAACTGGGCGCGTGAGGGTGGCTTGGAATATGCCCGTGCACTCTTGATGAAGAGTCTGGATCCGAAAGATGCGGAACGCATCATCAGTCAGATCAGCCAGCAGGTGCGCAGAACCCCCTTCGCTTTTCTTCAGAAGGCCGAGACCCAGAACCTGTTGACCTTTATCCAGGACGAACACCCGCAGACGATCGCGTTGATCGTCAGTCATATGGCCCACCACAAGGCGTCGGAGATTCTTGCCGGCCTGCCCGGGCCTAAACAGATCGAGGTCGTCAAACGGGTCGCCAACATGGAACAGACCAACCCGGAGGTGATCGCTGAAGTCGAGCAGGGGTTGGAGACTCGTTTGGCCAACATGCTCAATCAAAACTTCGAGAAGATCGGTGGTGTCGAGACTGTGGCCGAGATGCTGAATCTGGTCGATCGGACCACAGAGAAAAGCATCATGGAAGGGCTCGAGGCTGAAGACCCGGATCTGGTCGAGGAAATCAGGCGGCTCATGTTTGTCTTTGAGGATATCAACCTTGTGGACGACAAGGGCATCCAGGCGGTACTCAAGGAGGTCGAGAACGACGAGTTGGCTTTGGCGCTCAAGGCCGCCAGCGACGAGCTCAAGGAAAAGATCTTCAAGAACATGTCCGAACGTGCCGCGACAATGATCAAGGAGGACATGGAATACATGGGACCGGTGAGGATGAGCGACGTGGAAGCGGCACAGCAGCGTATTGTGGATATCGTCCGTCGTCTGGAAGACGCCGGGGAGATCATCATCTCCGGTCGAGGCGGTGCGGGCGAGATGATCGTGTAAACAAACAGCGATTAACAGGCTTCAGGCCAAAGGCGGTTCGTCATGTCGGTGATCAAGGCAAACCACGCGA